>JAAYXM010000241.1 GCA_012515925.1 Clostridiales bacterium | reverse complement strand
CACGAAGGCAAGCGTTTTAGGCGATTACCTTCCCGCGAAGCTCGGCATGGACGAGGGAGAGCAGGTTGTGTTCATGTGCGACCCGAAGGATTACAGCGGAAACCTGCTGTTTGTATTCGAAAACGGGAAGGCCGCGCGGGTCGAGCTCAAAAGCTATGAAACAAAGGCAAACCGCAAGCGCCTTACGGGCGCGTATTCGGACAAAAGCAGGCTTGTAAAGGCGTTCGACTTTACAGAAGATATTGAAATCGTGCTGTACTCGACCGAAAACCGCGCGCTCGCGCTTCATACCTCGCGTATTAACCCCAAGACAACGCGCAATACGCAGGGCGTATCCGTCATGACCCTTAAAGCGAAGTATAAGGTTCGCTCCGCGGCTTTAGCCGCGGAGACCAATATAACAGATATTTCGAGATACCGCGTGCGAACGATTCCCGCGGCGGGCGCCCGCTTAAAGGACGAGGACATGCTGGAAAAGCAGATAACCTTTGAAGAACAGCCGTAAAAACCACCGCCGGCACTGCCGGCGGTACTATTTTCAGCAAAAAGCCGGGCAGAAGCGTCAAGCTTTGCCCGGCAGGGTTTTATTTATATTAATATTTAATCAGGTTTTTGCCGTTTGTGTCTACGCCGTACAGATTCATATTTCCGCCCGCGATAAAATAAATCCTGTTTCCGGCGCATGTAAGGCTGTTTATTGAGGCGTGCGGTGAATAGGTTCTGTATATAATACCGTGGTATTTGCCGTTTAAATCATATTTTTCTATTACCGAATGTTTGTCTTTATCCGTGCCGACGGTATACAGATAACCGTTTATATATACGGTTTGCGAGCATGAGAGTTTTCGGACGAGCATTGAGCCTGCATCGTATAAGTACGCATAGCCCATATATGTGCAAAGCTTTCTGCCGTTGCACGCGTCAAATACCCTGTAGTATTTGGCGTTATACTGTTCTTCGGTGATTTTCCCGAACACGCCTGTTTTTGTATTGAGACTGTACGGAATATCCTTAAAGCTTCCTTCCTTATCAACGATTGTGTTGAGAAAATTTATATTGCTGCCGCCCTGCCATATACCGTATGAACCGGCATATCCGATACTTGTCCATTGAGGAAGGAGATTATGTATGTTCATACGGTAAACGGGACCGCTGACATAAGCCTTTTCAAGATAAAACAGGGTGTCGCCGATAACCGTTATGGGTACGGGAACCGCTGTTTTCTTTTTGTTTTTCAGGTTGTAGCGCGCGAACCCGTTGTTGTATCTTGCGATTACGAAGCTTCCCGAAACCCAGATTTCCGGTGTGTTTATGCCGCCGTCGTATCTTGAGACGTTAAACAGGCTTAAATCGGAAAACCGCAAGGTTTTAACCGGTATATCCTTGTAAGATTTATCGTATTCGGGCAGATATTCTTCAAAACCGCTGTAATTGGTCTTCGTGTTATACCAGTAGACCATTCCGACGGGTGCCGTATAAAAGTCCGTTATTTCTTTAATTATAAATTTAGCCGTGACCCCGTCATATTTATAAAAGGATATATTATAGTTTTCGCCGATAAGGAGCTTTTCGCCTTTTATACGGTATAGTCCCCGGAGGAATCTATGATGCGCTGACATTCCTTCACGAATTATAATTATCGTTGAATAAAACTCCGGCGTCGAGCCGTTTGCGTCAAAATATATTTTTGCGTTGTCGACGGGGAAGCGATTAACTGTTTTATTTGCAATATTTAACAGATAGGTTTCGCCGTTTTCGCCGTAAAAGCATATTATGTTTTTATTCGGACTCAGCTCCGCGCTAAAATAGTCTTGATAATAGTAGCCATAATTGTTTTTCTTTATAACAAGCCCGGGTTCGATAACGTGCGACTCTCCGTCAACCGAGAGAAATAAACCGTTATCATTGGAATATAGCGTAATATTTCGATCTTCGTCAGTATATATCATATAATCTGTTTCGGGGTTTAGCGAAAAAGACGTACATAACGCCGCGCAGAGCAAAGCAGCAACTATCAGAAGCTTTTTCATATTATCACGTCACCTCATTTGATGTGATTGTATCATATTCCCGCCGGCACGGCAATATAATTACATATAAGGCATAACCGCGGGAAACTAAGCAAGGGGTGATTCTATGGACAACATACAATCCGGGGATATACATACAGGCGAAGCCGCGTGCGTAAGGGGATTGTCCTACAAGGAGAGTTTCAGGGATACGTTTCTGGAAAGCCTTAAGGCGAATCTCGGATATTACGTGATCGCCGAGTTTTGCGCCTGCGGAGAAGTTCTCGATAAAAAAGACGGTATACTGTACGCAGTCGGTAATGATTACCTTACATTGTATCAGGAGGATGATGACAGCTACACCGTTTGTGGTCTGGATTTCTTACGGTTTATAACCTTTTTCGAGGAAAAGGCGAGACCGCGAAGCTTCAGGTGCACAAGAAGATAAAACACACCTCCGGCCTTGCCGGAGGCGTGTTTTATAATTGGCTTTTGAGGGAATATCTTAATATGCGGGAACACCACCGGCAAACGCCGTTGGTGTTCTTGAAGTCAAACTATTTCGCGAGGATTTTTTTAAGATTTGCGAATCGGGGCAGGCCGTCGGACTTCGGCATTTCTGTCTCGCCCGCGATAAGCGGCAGCGCGTAGTCGATAAACTCCTGCTTAATACCGTTTCCGGCCTCGTTTATCCACTCGCGCGGAACTTTTTTCTCGGTATTCGCCACGATATCAAGCGGCAAAAGCTTGACATCGCACTTATATCCGTCGGAGCGGTCGCATTCGAAGCCGACCATTTTATCGGTAATCCCGTTTATCGCGCTTTCAACCGCGGCGGCGCCCGCCATGTAGGACTCGTCGTAATCCGCCTTCGAAGCGCAGTGCGCGGCGCAGCGCTGGAGCAGCGAGAACTCGATTCCGCGTACCTTGGCGCCCGTGTTTTCCTTGACGATATTCGCGAGCGTGGCGGCGAGACCGCCCATCTGCGCGTGGCCGAACGCGTCCTTATGCTTGGCAAGCGAACTGCCGTATTCGGAAATATACTTGCCGTCCTTGTCCTTGATACCCTCGGAAACCGCGACTATGCACTTTCCGTTCTTGTCATAGATGCGTTTAACGTCGGCCAAAAACGTTTCCATATCAAAAGTAACCTCGGGCAGGTAAATAAGGTCGGGGCCGAGCCCCTTATGCGACGCGAGCGCCGCTGACGCGGCGAGCCAGCCCGCGTTTCTGCCCATAATTTCAAGTATCGTTATCATGCCGATATCATACACGCGCGCGTCAAGATAAACCTCCATGCAGGAGGTGGCTACATACTTCGCCGCGCTGCCGTAGCCCGGGCAATGGTCGGTTCCGTAAAGGTCGTTGTCGATTGTCTTGGGTATGCCCATAATCCTGCAGTCATATCCTGCTTTTTGCATGTATTTCGATATCTTGTTGCAGGTATCCATCGAATCGTTTCCGCCGTTATAGAAGAAATAGCGCACATCGTATTTCTTGAATATTTCGAGTATACGCTTGTAATCCGTATCGTCGGCATCCGGGTCGGCAATCTTATACCTGCACGAACCCAGCGCCGAGGAGGGCGTGAAGCGAAGAAGCTTAAGCTCGTCTCTGTCCTCAAGGCCGATATCGAAAAGACGGTCGCCCAAAACCCCCTTTATCCCGTGTTCGGCTCCGAGCACCCTTGTTATGTTCTTTGAGTCAAGCGCGGCTTCCATTGCGCCCAGAACGCTTGCGTTGATAACCGACGTGGGACCGCCGGATTGGCCGATAATACATGCACCTGTCAGTTCTTTCATTGAAAGTCCTCCAATTTATACGTAATTAATAAAAATATACCACGATTTTCATTATAAATCAAGAAAGAATCATGGAGTGCTTCCTCCCCCCCGCGGGGGGAGGAGTACAATTTATCTAATAATAAAAATATATCACTGAGGATAACAGTTAAATCCAGATAAAAATATATCACCGGGGATAACAGTTTTACCAGATGAATATACCGCTGAGGAGAACAATTCTATCATTTCGGGCGAGACTCGGGAATTATTTTATATAGCTATTGAGTAAATAAGGGTAAATATGTTAAAATATAAAGCATTACCGGATTAATATTGCCTGCGGAGGTTAAAGAATACATGGATACTGGTACTAATTTTATTCACGAGATAATAGACGACGACTTAAAAAACAACAGGGTGGAAAAAATTCACACGCGTTTTCCGCCCGAGCCAAACGGGTATCTCCATATCGGTAGCGCGAAGGCCATATGGATTAACGCGGGCACCGCGCAGAAATACGGCGGGCTGTTCAACCTCAGGTATGACGATACAAACCCCACAAAAGAGGAGGAGGAGTTCGTCAAATCCATCGAGGAGGATTTAATCTGGCTCGGCGCGCCTCCGACAGGTGGTATTTTCTATGGCTCGGATTATTTTGACAAGTGTTATGAATTCGCCGTATTG
>JAAYXM010000240.1 GCA_012515925.1 Clostridiales bacterium | reverse complement strand
TTGATTTTTATCATCTTGACCCACGCACTATATATAGATTCTCATCCTTTTCCCGGCTTTGTGCACTTGCAGGTGTCGTTGACGATTTCAGTGAGCCAATGGAGGAAACAATAACAAAATCTCTTACGAGGTTCAGTCAGGTTGATTCCAGAAGATGGATATATTTCATGCTTCGTGTTTTTAAGAACAATGAGTTACCACATTCCGACATCGATAAGCGTATGCTCCAAATGCTTCAGTTTACCGTTTGGCAAAAGCCGTTTGAGGATTGCGGTTTCAGTTGCCTTGAAGACGGTATTCGTGAAATAAAACAAAATCCCGTTATGTGCGGCGAGCTTATTTCATTGCTCGAATACAATTTCAGTAAAATTGATTTTATTGACGAACCGGTAAACGTCGGATTTGACTGTCCTCTTGATTTGCATTGCACATATACTCGTGACCAGTTGTTAGCAGCACTTGATTATATGAAGCCAGCAACCGTTCGTGAGGGTGTAAAATGGCTGCCGGAAAAGAATATTGATGTGCTCTTTGTAACCCTTAACAAGTCGGATAAGGATTACTCTCCGACCACCATGTATAACGATTATTCAATTAACGATATCCTGTTCCACTGGCAAAGCCAAAGTACAACAGCCGAAGGCTCTGCAACAGGCCAGCGTTATATTCATCACAGATCGAAAGGCAGCTATGTTCTTCTTTTTGTACGTGAGTTTAAAAACGACCGTGTTGCCGGAGGCGCTGCTGCTTATACATATCTCGGCACAGTAAACTACCTGAAGCACGAAGGTAGTCGTCCCATGAATATCACGTGGAGACTTGACAAACCAATCCCCGCGAAATTCCTCAAAAAGACAAATAAACTGGTGGTGGGATAATGTTTTTAAAGCAGCCCCAAATTCACCAACTTGTGAAATAAAAATGAAATCTTAATTATGGTGATAAAATGACAGAAGTTGTAGCAGCCCTTATATGGGATGAAAATAGATTTTTAATATTACAACGCCCGGCAAGTAAGGCACGAGGGCTTCTGTGGGAGTTTGTCGGCGGAAAAGTTGAGCCCGGCGAAACTAAGGAGCAAGCACTTGTCCGTGAATGTCGGGAGGAACTGGCCATCACGGTTGCACCGGCTGATGTATTTACCGAGGTTGTACATGAATATCCCGACATTACAATTGTTTTAACCCTATTCAACTGTACGATTGCCGAAGGAGTGCCGCAACTGCTTGAACACAATGATTTGAAGTGGATTACTCCGGCGGAAATCCCGCTATACCGCTTCTGCCCTGCGGACACGGAAATATTGAAGATGATTAGAGACAAACACCATGGATGAATTGACGATCACAGATTTACGGAGGCATCTGCCGGGATGCACGTCCAGCAAGCCGGCGTAACGATGGGAGAATATCAGCGAAAACACAAATAACCCGGAAAGAGGAAATCATAATGGAAGAAGTTTATGAATTTTTGAAAGCATGCCAAACATACTTGCTCCTTTTACGGTATGCTGTCGGCATGTAAGGAGCGCTCCTTGAAACTCCGCACATTCGTCCGCAATCGGCGGCTTTTTAACAAAAAACCGGAGGAGAAAAAATGTATAGTGATGATTGGTTAAAAACGGTTATTCACATGGAGAAAGTGTGTGGCTCGGGGAAAACAGGATCGTCAATTATTATGTTTGGCATGACCATATGAAAATTCCCGCACCTTTGTTTTTCGGATGCAGATCCATTTGGTAATATATGTTGATATTTACTGTTTTATCTGATATAGTTAACAAAAAAGAAAGGGCGTATGCCGAATGTACAAAAAATCCTGTTTGATTATCGCGCTTATGCTTATTTTATCACTCTCGCTTTCCGCGTGCGGAACCAGGGGCGAATTACCGGAACAAGCCGTAACCAATGCTTTAAACGCCGTAAAGAATGTTGACAAGGAAACAATGCAGAAGTATTTCGGCGCTGAAAACAGCTTTTGGGACAGTGATTCCGGGGCGGACGGCCTTATTAAGGACGAAGAAAACCTCAAGCTGTTATTTAACAAGTTAACCTATAAGGTTATATCCGCAACAAGCGAGAATGACACCGCAACGGTAAAAACCGAAATAACAAACATGGATTTAGCCGCTGTTATGGCGGAATTCTTCCAGCAGTCGATGTCGCTCGCCTTCAGCAACGCGTTT
>JAAYXM010000239.1 GCA_012515925.1 Clostridiales bacterium | reverse complement strand
CAGGCAGCAGTGTAATACTTCCTTCCCGGGTGAACACTCCTGTTAAAATAAACGCAAGGGAAAATATGTATGGCCAGACATATGAGGCCGCCCACTTTTTTTGTGAATTATAAACCAAACTGCGGAGGGATGATAGAATATTCAGAATACTGCCCGTATACGCGCCCAGTATTAAAAAGTGCAGTGTAAAGGAAAAGCCGCACAGCATTTGAAAAAGCAGTATCCCCTTTCTGGTCTTTGCCTGAAAGGATATTACCGCAAGCAAAAAGCCTAAAAACCCGAGTATTTGAGCAATTGTGTTCATATATGTAGTCCCTCTGAAAACTTATGTCATTATGACGCTAAAACCTGCGCTTCACAAGTGGTTTTACGGTCTCGAACATAAACGTTTCATCAAGCTGTTTGATACTTTGTTGCTGCTCCCCGACGGGGGGAGCAGCAACAGTTTATTTAACAACGAATCGATTGGTACAAGCGCTTATTAAAGGTCATATGTTAAAAGAACTCTTTTTTAAAAAGCTCTAAGTCATCGGTGTAGTCTCTGATATACGCGTCGCATATGGATTTAATTTCATCCGTGTCGTTCGCCGCCGTATCGTCATAGACGCCGATTACCCGAAAGCCCGCGGATTTAGCGGTTTTTACCGCGTACAGCGCGTCCTCGAATACTGTTGTTTCCGGTAAATCCGTACCGAGTCTGATTAAAGCCTCGTTGAATATAACCGGCTTATCCTTGCCCGATTTCACGTCGGAGCAGGTTATAATAAACTCAAAGTATTTCATTAAATCAAGACGTTCGAGAGCCGGACGCGCGAGCGGCGAGTCTGTGTTCGTAGCGACGCACATTCTGACGTTATTCTCTCTTAAGTATTCAAGCAAAAGCCGAATACCAGGCTTTTCGGGTATGTAATTAAAATAAGCGTCGGTAATAAACCCGACTATCTGCCGCTCCAATTCCCCGACGGAGTACGGGATTTTCAGCTCGTTTACGAGAAATTCGGCAGTTTCATGCAGGGTTAAATTCCGGATTTGCTCGTCTAAATCAGCGGGCGGGGTTATATTGACGGCTTGAAGGAACCGTTCGCCGAGAGAAATCCAGATTTTCATGGAATCTATAACCGTTCCGTCCATGTCGAAAATCGCGCCTTTTATCCGTGTCCTGCCCAAACTTAAACCTCCGTTCGGTTATTATAATACAGGGGGGAACTCAGTCCACCGTTTCCTTCGTCTGCTGACTACTAATAACTATTTCCTAACTACTACTGGGATATGCCGTAAAAGCATATCCCAGTAATGCATATCCAATTTGATTTTTTATCTCTTTGAGAACTGCGGTGCGCGGCGAGCCGCTTTAAGACCGTATTTCTTGCGCTCTTTCATTCTCGGGTCGCGCGTGAGGAAACCGGCTTTCTTGAGAACCGGCCTGAACTCTTCGTTTAAACTGAGCAGCGCGCGGGCGATACCAAGGCGGATTGCGCCCGCCTGTCCGGTGTAGCCGCCGCCTATGACCTTCGCGTCAATGTCAACCTTGCCGACCGTATCGGTGGCCATCAGCGGCTGACGAACTATGAGCTTTAAAGTGTCAAGGCCGAAATAATTGTCTATTGTACGTTTATTAACGGTTATCTGACCGCTGCCGTTAGGATAGACATGTACTCTGGCGACGGAGGATTTTCTCCTGCCCGTGCCGTAAAAATAAGGTTTCTTCGGTTGATACATTATCTTACCTCCCCGGTGTATTCAATCGGCTTTTGCGCCGCATGGCTGTGTTCGCCGCCCTTGAACGTCTTAAGGCGTTTTATGGCACTTCTCCCAAGGCTGTTTTTCGGCAGCATTCCTTTAACCGCGAGAAACATCGCGAACTCGGGCTTTGACTGCATAAGCAGGCGGTATTTAACCTCTTTAAGGCCGCCGACATATCCCGAATGTGTCCTGTAGTATTTCTGGTCCAGCTTTTTACCGGTCAGAACGGCTTTCTCGGTATTTAAAACTATTACGAAATCGCCGCAATCCACATGGGGGGTAAAGTCCGTTTTATGTTTACCGCGAAGCAATACCGCGGCCTGCGCCGCCGTCTTGCCCAGGGGCTTGTTCGCCGCGTCGAGAATATACCATTTGCGTTGGACCGTGTTTTTGTTTGCCATCGGTGTTGACAATTTTGTGACCTCCAATCATACTATATAGGTAAGGCGGAAAGAGTCAGCCGCGCCCGCCGATGCGGACACGGACAAGCCAACTTGCGCCTACGTCTTAAACAAGCATTAAAGTTATAACATATATAAATCTATATGTCAATATATTTTTTATGAGAATTTAATTTACATCTTGACAAACTCGCGAATTCTCTCGATATCTCTCCCGTTCTCTCTATTTCTCGATTTCGAAATTAAAATTTCTTTTGGAAGGAAAAGCATATGCAGAGGATATTGGGCCTTGTCAGAAAATGCGTACAGGATTACGGTATGATATCAAAAGGCGACAGGATTGCCGTGGGGGTTTCGGGCGGCAAGGACTCGATCTTGACGCTTACCGCGCTCGCGAAGCTCAGGGAGTTTTATCCGGTGGATTACGAGCTTTGCGCCGTATCTATCGATATGGGCATACCCGGGACGGATTTTTCGCCCGTAAGCCGGCTGTGCGATGACCTCGGCGTACCGCATACGATAGTCAGAACCCAGCTTAAGCGGCTGATTTTCGATATCCGTCGGGAGACAAACCCCTGCTCGCTGTGCGCCAAGCTGCGAAGGGGAATCCTGCATAACAACGCGCTGTCCCTCGGCTGCAGAAAGGTCGCGCTCGGGCATCACTTCGACGACGCGGTTGAGACGTTTATGCTGTCTCAGGTATTTGAGGGCCGAATATCCTGCTTCATGCCGGTTACTTATCTGGACAAAAAGAAAATTACGCTTATCCGCCCCATGCTGTACGTGACCGAAGCCGTGATATCCGGCGCCGTAAAAAAACACGGGCTTCCGGTTGTTAAAAACCCGTGTCCCGTAAACGGCAAGACAAAACGGCAGGAGATAAAAGAGCTGCTTCATGAATTGAATAAACGCTACCCGGGCTACAGCAAGCGTGTTTTCGGTTCATTCAAAAGACTGCCGCTGCCCGGCTGGGCCCCGGACAGCTTATAATCGCAAACTGTATGTCCGGCTGTTGTGCCTGCGCGAACAATTAACGTTTTACAAAAAATTAACTATTGCCATTCCATATTGTGTATAATATAAAAAGGATGGTGAGGTTTATGGCGACAAAGGTATTAATCATCGAGGACGATAATAATATTGCAGAGTTAATCAGGCTTTACCTCGAAAAGGAAGGGTATAGGGCGTTTATTGCGTCCGACGGCAAGGCCGGGCTTAAAATGTTTTTCGATGAGCGCCCCGATATTGTACTGCTTGACATAATGCTCCCTATTATGGACGGCTGGAGCGTCTGCCGCGAGATACGCGCGAAGGACTCAACGCCGATAATTATGCTTACGGCAAAGGACGATACGTTTGACAAGGTCATGGGGCTTGAAATGGGCGCGGACGATTATATATCAAAGCCCTTTGAGATGAAAGAGGTTATCGCGAGAATCCACGCGGTGCTCCGGCGTTACGACGGGAAAAGCAGGAACGCGCGCCAGAAGGTATTGGTTTATGACAACCTTAAAATCGACATGGACGCGTACGAGGTTACGATTAACGGTAAAAAGGTGGACATGCCGCCCAAGGAGCTTGAGCTTTTAAACTATCTCGCGTCCTCGCCTAACCGGGTTTTCACGCGAAACCAGCTTCTTGACGACGTCTGGGGGTTTGAGTATTTCGGCGATTCGCGTACGGTTGACGTGCACGTTAAGCGTCTGAGGGAGAAAATCGACGGCGCGAGCGACAAATGGTCGCTCAAAACGGTTTGGGGCGTGGGCTATAAATTCGAAACGGTTTCGGACGGCGGAACAGGGCAGAGCGTATGAAAACCTTGCTGGGAAAATACTTTATAACCACCGCGGTATTGGTGCTTCTGAGCCTCATGGTACTCGGCGGCGGTCTTTCGTTTCAGCTTTATAAATACTCAATCGGCGAAAAGCACGAGAGCCTCGAGAATACGGCGATGCTGATCGCCGAGATCGCGGACGAGTACATGATTGACTACTCGATACTGCGGGAGCGGGTTTTCCGCAGCATGCTGAGCTTTCTGACAAACGGCGGAAAAAACCATGTACTGATTTGCGACACAACGGGACAGGTGCTTCTCAGCTCGGACGATACCGGCGCGGGCTTTGTCGGAATATATCTCGACGCGGAGATTACCCAGAAGCTTTTTTCCGACAGCAGCTACGTTAACATCGGTACGTTAAACGGCATATACAGCGGTCAGAACTATACGGTGGGAATCCCGATAAAAAGCGAATTCGGGCATAATCTCGGTGGCGTGTTCGTCACGACGTCGATGGTTACCGTCAGGGAGCTTTTGTATGATATACTCAAGATGTTTTTGTTCTCGGCGATTTTCGTATTTCTGATTTCCGCGATTACGTGCTATCTCGTCGTCCGGAGCATGACAAAGCCCTTAAAGCGAATATCGACGACCGCGCGGGAATTCGCAATGGGAAAGTATGACGCGCGCGTCCCGGTAACAACAAACGACGAAATCGGTGAGTTGTCGGCGGCGTTTAACGGCATGGCAGGGTCAATTGAGAAGGCCGAGAAGCTGCGCCGCAGTTTTTTAGAGAACGTCTCTCACGAGCTTCGCTCTCCGATGACATCCATCGGCGGATTTGTGGACGGTATTTTAGACGGTACCGTACCGAAGGAAAAGGAGAGGCATTATCTCGAGATAATCTCAAGCGAAATCAGAAGGCTTAACCGGCTTGTCAGCCGCATGCTTGACATAACCCGCCTGCAGGCGGCGGACTATCCGCAAAACCTGACAAAATTCGATTTCTGCGAGGTTATACGGCGCGCGGTTTTCGGTTTTGAAAAACGTATAGAGGAAAAAAGCATTAATATCGATATTTCGCTTTCCGAATACACAATCGAGGTTAACGCGAACGAGGACGCGATTTACCAGGTAATCTACAATCTCATCGACAATGCGATTAAATTTACGGCAAATAACGAAACTATAGTTATCAAAGCGAATTCATCCGGCGGAAAAGCCGAATTTAAGATAAT
>JAAYXM010000238.1 GCA_012515925.1 Clostridiales bacterium | reverse complement strand
TTATCGAATTCATTATATCGACGCGCGAGACGTCCTCACGCACCCATTTTCGTCTTAAATACTGCTGTGTTCCGCCCGTGTACTTCAGCTCGCTGCGGGTTTCGTAAAAGTACTCGGCCGGGCGCTTTAACGCCGCTATAACGCTTTGTACGTTTTCGCGCGTTACTGTCAGAGGCGTGTTTCCGGTGTCGTTTTGCACGACATTACCGGGCGTACTGTCATTATTTTCTCCCGACGGCGGAAGCTCGGGTATCGAGCTTTGCAAAGTCGGATAAAAGCCCGGCGCGAAAAACAGGAAAATGAAAAGGGCAATTATTAAGAGCGTAAACGCCGCGGGTATATAGTATTTTTTATAATTCATGATACCCTTTACCCCTTCCGTTGGTAGTAAGCAGGATAATACAAGGTTATTTGCGGACGAATACTGCGAATTATCTGTAGTCTGCCGGCGGGGGAAGCCTGAGAAGTTCATGCAGAATCGCTTGTACTATTCGATTGCTCGCCATGCCGTCGCCGTAAGGGTTGACGGCATGTGACATTTTGTCGTACTCGTCGCCGCTTATCAAAAGCTTTGCGGTATTGTTGAAAATATCCTCGCGTTCGACACCGATAACCCTGACCGTGCCCGCCTCGACGGCTTCGGGGCGTTCGGTTTCGTTGCGAAGCACAAGCACGGGCTTTCCGAGAGACGGCGCCTCCTCCTGGAGACCGCCGGAATCCGTCAGTATCAGAAAGCTGCGCGCCATCAGGTTGTGCATATCCCCGACGTCAATCGGCGAAAGCAGGTGAACGCGCGGGACTCCGTCTAAAATCCTGTGCGCGGTATCGTAGACGGCGGGGCTTAAGTGCACGGGATAAATAACCTGCATATCGGGAAATTCATTGACTAAATCCTTTACCGCGTTCATGATGTTTTCAAGCGGGGTGCCGTAATTCTCGCGCCTGTGCGCGGTAAGAAGGATTGTCCGGTATTTATTCAAATCAAGCGCTTTGAGTTCATCTGAGAAAAATCTGTATTCCGGCTTTACGGTTTTTCTTATGGCGTCGATTACCGTATTGCCCGTAATGTATATACCGCGCTCGATGCCCTCACGGCGAAGGTTATTCGCGTTGTTTCCGGTCGGACAAAAATGAAAATCCGAAACCGCGCCGAGAAGCCTTCGGTTAATCTCCTCAGGATACGGCGAGTATTTATCAAAGGTTCGAAGCCCGGCCTCCACATGACCTACCTTTATCTTATGGTAAAACGCGGTCAGCGCCGCCGCGAACGCGGTTGACGTGTCGCCGTGGACAAGTACCAGGTCCGGTTTGACTTTCTTATACACATCGTCAAGTCCGTTAATGGATTTGGTTGTGATGTCGGCAAGCGTTTGTTTCGGAGACATTATATTAAGGTCGTAATCCGGCTTTATATCGAAAATATTGAGCACCGAATCGAGCATTTCCCTATGCTGCGCGGTAACACAGCAAACCGGTTCGATTTCGGGATTCTCATTTAGCGCGTGTACAAGCGGCGCCATTTTAATAGCTTCGGGGCGCGTGCCGAAAACCGACATTACCTTGATTTTATTCAAAAAACCAACCTCCAAGAAAAAAGCTTTATCTGTTTTATATCAGAAGATATTCAGAATAATATCGCTCCGAAATAGGTAACGGTGTTCTCGCCGTTTAAATAATCCATACCGCTTGCCCAGGCTAAATCAGACACAAG
>JAAYXM010000237.1 GCA_012515925.1 Clostridiales bacterium | reverse complement strand
ATAAAACCCGGCGTCCGACAGATGCGATACATCGATAATCATGCCGCTCCGCTCCATCTCGCGGACAAAATCAATTCCGAATCCGGTCAGCCCGTTATTGGTTTCCGGGGTATAAAAATCAGGCTTTTTACCCTCAATAAGCTTAATGTTCGGATGCCCGATACAGTTTTTGTAATTCCATGTAAGCGTAATCATTCTGACGCCGAGCATATACAGGTTTCTCAGGTTTTCAAGGCTTCCGTCTACAACCCCGCCGTCCTCAACTGCAAGCAGCGCGGATATTTTACCCGCCTTGCGGTTTTCCTCTATCTCACTGAAGCTTCGGGCGAGCCCGAACACATCACCCGACATCTGATTGTTAAACAATTCGACAAGCTCCATACAGCGGGAATACGGATTTTCCGTATTGTTCAAATCCACGTACAAGGCAAAGCTCTGCAATATATAATTTCCCGAATCCAGTTTTTCGGCGTCGATATGTAAATTGTTTTTGCTTAAATCGCACTTTTCGCCTTTTAACCGTCGGTTATATATCTCATAAATCGTATCGCAATGCATATCCGCTACAAACACAATACCACCCGCAATTCTGTATTTTTATTTATTATATCAGATTTAGCCGACATCGTATATACAGATAAGGTTGATGTGCTTTTTTACGGCACATCAATAAAAAACGCTGCCCGCGCATAGTATTGAATTGAATAAATCCTCTCTGAAATCGGCGTCAAGCTTATTAAAGCCGTTTATTACTACCCCGTCGCTTCCCTGTCTGTTTGTCGAATGAACATATTTCCCGTTACCCAGGTACAGCGCCATATGACCGGGGAAATAAACCAAATCCGCCGGCTTAAGCCTTTGAAACTCAATTTCGTGAACGGGATAGCCATCCATAATTTTCGCGTCCCTGTAAATAATAATTCCGTTCAGCATATACGCCATTGAGCATAATCCCGAGCAGTCAATGCCGAGCGGACTCTTTCCGCCCCAGCGGTATTGCGTCCCCATATACGACAAGGCCGTATTAATTATATTCTCACGCAGACGTTTTTCATCGATACCGCTTTTTATGTATCTTACCGGATATATGCTGTCGGAAAGAAATCCGGCTTTTATATAACCGGCTCTGCCGTCGCAAAGCATAATCTTCATAAATCCGTTTTCATAATCGCCGCGTTCGGCGACAACCGAGCCTCTTACAAGGCTTAAGATTATACTGCTTTTTATATCGGGGGCCGCCAGTACGTCTGCATACGCTTTTATAACGGTTTTTTTTCCGGAATCGTCAAACCTCCTTATTTGTTTCTCATCAGATATCAGGCAGTCCTCGTGCATATATCCCGAATACCCGTAACGCGTGCTTATTTCGCACCAATTTCCTGTTTTACTTATAATTTCTATCCTCATGCCGTATAGCGCCTCATCTGTCCGCTCGCTCTCCGGAAAGCCGGTTTTTCTTATTGATGCGACCGTTTGATTAACCAAAGCGTATTTCATTCTGACACCTCCCGTAATAATCTTATTAATATATTTTAAAATAATACCAATATCCCCGCTGTCAACCCGGTTTACGCGGCGGATAGCGGGGGTATAATTTTATTATGAATAATCTATGGATTATTACGGAAGTATGTGGTATTATATCCGTAAATAATTAAACTGAAAGGAGGTCAACCTGTGAAGAAGTACGAATGCAGTGTATGCGGCTATATTTACGACGAGGCGGAGGGTATCCCCGAGGACGGCATCGAACCCGGAACATTATGGGCGGACTTGCCGGAAGACTGGACATGCCCGGTATGCGGTGTCCCTAAAGAAGATTTTTCCGAGATTGAATAAGTTTCGTACTGTAAAGCATATGTGCTTTACATAATAAAACAGGCTGCGGTCGCAGCCTGTTTTATTATTCTATTCTATTCGCCGTTCTGTTCTTGTTCCGTTACCTCTATTTCAAAGGCCGCGCTCTTTGTAATCTCGTTTTCGGTATAGCTTACGGT
>JAAYXM010000236.1 GCA_012515925.1 Clostridiales bacterium | reverse complement strand
CCGGTTAACAGGGTCATCGACAAGTGCGATATTCAGATAAAGCCGCTTAATATCGAGTCTTACAGCGATTTCGTCTCCGGCGGCACCGTGCTAAACGACGGCAAAGTCGCGATCATCCTCGATGTTGAAAGCATATTTAAAGGGTTAGGTGACTAAATGAGCGCTAACAAATACTTAATTTTTGAATTAGGGACCGAAAAATACGCGGTTTACGCGCTCGCTGTAAAGGAAGTCATGGGCAAATCCGGCATTACCCGTCTGCCCGACGCTCCGGAGCATATCACGGGCGTATGCGGCGTTCGCGGGCGAATCGTGCCTGTTTATGACTTAAAATCAAAGCTTGGTATCGAACCGGCGGAAAACCCGTCCGGCTGTATTATCATCATCGAAGCGTCAGATAAAACCCTCGGTGTCGCGGCGGACGCGGTTTTAAGCGTTTCGGAGTTTCGGCGCGAGGAAATCGAACCCGTGCCCGGGTTTAATAATAACAGGTATTTAACGGGCTATGTCAAGCATAATGATGATTATATATGGCTTATCAACACGAACGTCTTATTTGAGAGTTACCATCTTCATGAAATGGGGAGTATATTATGAGAATGCGATTTCACATCAACACGAAAATCAGGCTTTTAAGGATACTGGTTCTTATCGTTGTGGTTGTCATGGGTTATTTCGGTTATTTAAACGTTACGGGCTTAAGAAATCTTTCGGATAACCTTGTGGAAACCTCGTTCCCGCTGCATGACAAGCTTATCGAATTAAACGAATCGGCCTCAAAAATAATGGTTTCGCAGAAAACGCTGCTTATTCCCGGCCTTGACAAGGTAAACAAGGTTCCGGATGAGATAAAGGCGTTAAATGATGAAATAAAGCTCAGCGACTCGATTATCCTGGAAATTGACAGTATGGTCGAAGGCGTCCGCGGCATATCCTATGAGCAGCGCCAGAACTGGACCGAGTTTAAGAAAAGCTGGTCTAAAGCCGAGGCGAATATCGAGCAGTATATCAACAGGGTCACATCTTATCACAATACCGGCAATACCGAGCTCTATAAATCCGCCTATGATATGAGTGAAAACAATCTGGATACTAACATGTCGGACGCGAATGAGCTTCTTTTAAATCAGATAACCCTGTGCAAGAATAAAATTTTAGCCGATAAGACAAGAATCGGCGATACCTCCTATAACGTATACATATTGCTGATTGCGATAATCTTATTGAGTCTTATAATAATTCTGCTTTCCTCTCTTTACTCGGTGCGCCGCATATCAAAACCCGTGGCGGACGCTGTCGGGAGTCTCACCCGCTTAAGCCAAAGACTTGCCGACGCTGCCGGACAGGTTAACTCATACGGCGGTCAGCTTTCCTCGGCGGGCTCCGAGCTTTCGCCGGCTATTGAGGACGCGGCGACCGCAATCGATGAATTCGCGTCTGCCATGACAGGCAGGCAGGAGCTTATGCAGGATGTGACAAGTCTTTCCGAGGAAACGCGCGCCCTTATGGCCGACGGGATAAACGATATGAATAATCTCAAGGATTCCGTATCCGAGATTGCCGAGTCGCGCGACAGGATTTCAAGGCTTATTGCGCTTATCGAGGAATCCGCGTTCCAGATTAATATACTCGCGATAAACGCCTCGGTGGAATCCACGCGCGCGGGTGATTTGGGGCAGAGCTTTGCCGTCTTCGCGGACGAAATCAGAAAAACCGCGCAGAGAAGCGTGCAGGCGGCGCAGGAGATTACGGCCGGTATCAGGAACAACAACGATTTTTCCAAAACCTGCGCTAACCAGGCCGAAAAGTGCATTCAGACGCTCGAACAGATTTCGATTAAAACGGCATTTCTGCTTGAGCAGATTACCGAAATCACGGCAAAAGCAAATACGCAGACCGACGAGGTTGGCCGCTTAACCGCCGCCGCCCAGTGCTTAAGGGGTCTCGCCGGAATGAACTCCGCGAATCTCGAGCTGAGCTCGACCGCCGTTAAGGATTTAAACAAGCATGTGGCGCATATAAACCAGGTGTCGGAAGAGCTGTATACGCTTGTTTACGGGGCTAAACCCGAACCCGAAAAAGCGGAAGCCGAAATGCCGGGCATTAAGCCCGAAAAGGAAAGGGTGCGCTTGTAGTTAAAGTTTCGCTTAGACATAAGGCTTTAATACGGAGGCTTTTTAAAAATAATGAAAAGGTATAATCAGCTGTTGAACGAAAGCAGTTTCCCCATCGCCGAAAATCAGAAAATTTTAATAGTAGACGATTCCGCTATGGTGCTTAAAATCCTTTACGATATGCTAAAAAACGAGTATGTCGTGATACAGGCAAAATCCGGTGAGGAAGCGCTGCAGCTTGCCGTCAGGGAAATACCCGACCTTATCCTGCTTGACGTTATCATGAAGGATATGGACGGGTATCAGGTCTGCAAGGTTTTTAAAAGCGACCCGTTAACAAAAAATATTCCGATTATTTTCGTATCCGGGCTGAACGAACAAAACGACGAGAAAAAGGGGCTTGAGCTCGGCGCCATCGACTACATAACAAAGCCGTTCAGCGAGCCCATCGTTAAAATCAGGATTAAAAACCACCTCGAGCTTAAGGCATACCGTGATTTCCTCGAGCAGATTTCATCGCTCGACGGCTTGACCGGGATATACAACAGACGGTATTTCAATACATATTACTTGCGCGAGTGGGAACGCGCTATACGTGAGAGAACGCCGATATCGCTGATTATCATCGATATCGACAGGTTTAAGGAGTATAACGACAACTTAGGTCATCTCGCTGGCGACGAGTGTCTTAAAAAAATCAGCGGGTCTATCGGAAACTCGCTTTTCCGGAAGAATGACATCGCTTGCCGGCTCGGCGGAGAGGAGTTTATCTGCGTTCTGCCGAACACCGACCTGCCGGACGCCGTATGTATCGCGGAAAGGATTGCGGCGGACATCGAAAAGCTCAATATCCCGCACGAGTATTCCGATGTCAAGCCGATTATCACCGTCAGCATGGGCGTCGGAACTATCATTCCAATAGAAAATTACAGCTATATCGAGTTTTTAAATATGACCGACCGGCTGCTCTACCACGCGAAAAAGAGCGGGCGGAACAAAATTCAGGCAAAATACATCGTACTTCACAACAAGAAATAACGAGCTTATATAATAACGGAGGCGGTATCAAAATCGCCTCCGTCGTTTTTTTAAACCAGGGGGAAACCAGGGGGCAAACCAGGGGGACGGTTCTATTGGTAAACCAGTAAAACCACGGGGACGTTTCTATTTGCGTTTTCCGCGGTAAACGCGGCTTTTTATTACCCTTCGCCTTTTACGTCTTCTCCGGTTTACGGCAAGCGTGAATACTATAAACAGTACAATCGCGGCGAGTAAAACAAATAAAACTATTTTTAATACCGGAGCGGAAAAGAGTTTCTTTGCCCTGTTAGTATAATACAGCAGTACCGACCTCTCAACATCGTCGGCGGCTATTAAATCCACGGTTTTAAACTCGCGCTCGTCATATTTCAACGTTACCGAGCCTAACACATCGCCCTTTTTCACCGGCGCTTCGACCTGCTCCAAAACCGCGGTTTCAGTAACAAGCTTGGATTTGTCAAAATCTTCGGGGACAAGCGCGGAAAGCTCCTCCCCGCTCACCGCGACAACATAATCGCGTTTTTTCGCGAGCTTCACGTTTACCTCACATACGGGCTGGTTTGAGTTAAGCAGAGTTTGATTCTTGAAACTATCAAAACCCCATTCAAACAACCGCGCGGTTTCCGTGAAGTGCAGTTTTTTGCGTGTTGCCTCGTCTGTCTTTGCGTTCATTACCACCGATATCAGTTTTTTATCGCCTTTTTCGGCTTCGGCGACGAGGCAATTTCCCGCCTGCGAGGTCGTACCCGTTTTTATGCCTTTCGCGCGCGAATACAGATATGTACGTTCACGGTACGGCGAGATTAACGAGTTCGTCGAAAAGAATAACCGTTCGTCGGAGCGGTTCGTCGCCGGAAGCTCCGCCTTCTGCATCCCGTAAATCTCGGCTAAACGTTCTTGCTTTCTTACCTCGCGGGCAATCAGAAATATGTCATAGGCGGTTGTGTAATGCTCATCGTCGTGCAGCCCGTGCGCGTTTGTGTAATGCGTGTTTTCCATGCCTATCTCACGTGCGCGAGAATTCATCATCTCGACAAACGCCGGGATGCTGCCCGCGACATGCTCGGCGAGCACGTTTGCCGCGTCGTTGGCCGAGGCCACGAGCAGGCATATTAAAAGCTGGTCTACGGTCATCTCCTCGCCGGACCTGAGTCCCGCCGTGCTGCTGTAAATATCAAGACCCTCAAGCGCGGTTTTGCTTACTACAACCTTATCGTCGAGGTCCGAATGTTCAATCGTGAGCAAGGCTGTCATTAGCTTGGTAATACTCGCGGGATAGATCTTCTTATCGATATTTTTCGCGTAGAGTATATCGCCTCTTTCCGCGTCCGCCAAAAGCGCGGCGCCTGCGTTGATGTCAATTTGGTCAAATCCCGCCGCGTTTGTGATGAAAATGAAAACGAGTGTAAACAGCAATAGAACGGTACGTATTTTTCTCATTTTAATCTCCGCTTTTTTGTGATATAATAATCGCAAAGCGGTTATCATATCATTTTATTTGTTTTGGTTATTTTTTATTATAACAAAATTCGCGCGCGGTTACAACTACTTGGAGGGGGCTGAATCGGCAATGAAGCTCTCCGTATATGAAAAGCTTATAATACTCGTTACCGTGGCTTTCATCGCGGTAGTTGCCGTAATCTATACCGCCGAAAACATGCCCGGTTTGCCTGATAAACCTAAGTATACCGCGGTAAAGCCGGTTTTTATAAGCATAAACCGCGCGACCCGTGACGAGCTAATGGAGCTTGAGGGTATCGGCCAAAAAACCGCGGACGGGATAATCGAGTACCGCGAAAAACACGGGTATTTTAAATCCGTTGATGAGCTTTTGAATGTAAAGGGAATCAGCCGCGCGGTTTTAGAGAAAAACAAAAGCATAATCCGCGTTTAGTTTAATACGGTATAGGCGGAAAGGAGTGTTTAACATGAGAATTCTTGTTGTGGACGACGAAAAAATCATTGTTAAAGGCGTTAAATTCAATCTCGAAAACGAGGGTTATGAGGTCGAAACCGCCTATGACGGCGAAGAAGCGCTGCAGATTGTACGGAATGTGAAAATCGATTTGATTATACTTGATCTGATGATGCCGAGGCTGGACGGGCTCGAAACCTGCAGGCGCATCCGCGAATTCTCGACCGTTCCGATTATCATGCTTACCGCCAAGGGAGATGATACCGACAAAATACTCGGCTTTGAGTACGGCGCGGACGATTATCTTACAAAGCCGTTCAATATACTCGAGCTTAAATCCCGGGTGCGCGCGATTCTCCGGCGCTCGTCGGGGCTTGGCGCGAAGGACAAGAACACCCGGCTGATTACGGGCGACATAATAGTCGATACCGATGCGCGAAGCGTTACGGTACACGGCGAAGAAGCGCAGCTTACCGCCAAGGAATTTGATTTGATTGAAATGCTTATGCGAAACCCGGGCAGGGTTTACAGCCGTGAAAACCTTCTTAATATTGTTTGGGGCTACGAGTATCCCGGCGATATCCGAACCGTGGACGTACATATCCGCCGCCTTCGTGAGAAGCTTGAGGATAATCCCGCCGACCCCAATTATATCATGACGAAGTGGGGGGTCGGGTACTATTTTAAAGCATGAGCTCGGAAAGTACTTAAAGCATATCCCGGGCACCCTGCGCTTTAAAATCACCTGCCTGTGCATGGGGCTCGCGGTTGTAATATTTATAATACTTAATACCTATCCGCTGTTCGTAATGCATAACCTTATCGTTAACACAAAGCGTGACAGGCTTATTTCGAGCGCGTCGTTCATCGCCTCTACCCTGTCAATGTCCGAATCGCTTACCGCGGATAAGGTTAAGCTTGTCATGGGTATCCATAATATCGGCGAAAACCAGCGCGTCGTTATCACGAACAGGGCTGCGCTGTCTGTTTACGATACCTCGAAAATCGACAGTACGGTGGGTAAGTACTTAATCCTGCCCGACACCGCGACGGCGTTGAAGGGCCTCAATTTTTTTACGTCTAAATACGACGACGGCGCGCTTAAAAGCAACGCCGCCGTGCCGATTATGATTCGCGACAGCGTACTGGGTACCGTGTATATTCACGAAGCCGACGCGGAGCAGGCGCGGATTTTGTCGAGCCTGCGTGTCAGCATGCTCTGGCTGAGTCTGTTTGTCTGCGCTTTTCTCGTTATGCTGAATTTGATTCTGACCCGCGCGCTGACGCAGCGGCTTAACAAGCTGCTTAAGGCTATCCGGAATATACGCGACGGCTCTTACGGTCAGAGCATCCCTCTCGACGGGCATGACGAGCTCACGACAATATCCGACGAGTTCAACGAGATGTCAAACCGCTTAAAGCATGTCGAGGAATTGCGCCGCGCGTTCGTCGCGGACGCCTCGCACGAACTGAGGACTCCGCTTTCCGGTATTAAGCTTTTAACCGATTCCGTTTTGCAGACAAATGATATAGATATAGCTACCGCGCGCGAGTTCATGCGCGACATCGCCGCTGAAATCGACAGGCTTACGCGAATCGCCGAAAAGCTGCTTATACTTACAAAGCTTGATTCGGGAAACCTCCCGGGGCTTGAACCGGTTTCGCTGTCCGAAACCGTGCTTAACACGATTAACCTTTTAAAACCCATCGCGGAGGAAGCGAAAATCGAGCTTCGATGCGAGCTTGAGGAGGATTGCTGGATTATCGGCGACCGCGACGGCGCCCGGCAAATCGTGTCCAACCTCGTGGACAACGCAATCAAGTACAATAACCCGGGCGGGTTTGTGAACGTATTTCTGTTTAAACGCGAGGATAATTGCATACTGCTTGTTGACGACAACGGAATAGGCATTCCGAAAAAGGACTACGAACGCGTTTTCGAGCGTTTTTACCGTGTCGACAAGGCACGCGCGAGAAGCGGAAAGGGCGGCAGCGGTCTGGGGCTCCCGATAGTTAAAAAGCATGTGCTGAGCTTCGGCGGTACAATTTCGGTGGAGCCTTCGGCACACGGCGGGACCCGGTTTAAAGTCGAATTTCCGAAATATGATAAGAATTCGGATAAATAGCCGATTGGGGTGATAGCCTTGAAAAAAATTTTCTGTGTTGTTCTGCTGCTGCTTTTTGCTTCGTCATGCCATAGTCCCGGAAGCGACGGGTATAGAAGCGTAAACATATATTATCCGCTGAAAAACCCGGACACGGACTCCGCGCTTATCAGAGCGCATACGGAAAGTCTGAAAACCGGCGGGGACGAAATCACGCGTGTTTTCGAGCTTCTGAAATCCGCTCCGAAGAACAACAGCCTTATAAGCCCGCTCCCGCAGGACTTAAAGCTTTTAAGCGCGAAGATTGACAATGGCATCGCGGATATCGATTTATCCGGTCAGTATAACTATTTAAGCGGGTTAAATAAAACCCTTGCCGACGCGTGTATTACGCTTTCCATGTGCCAGCTTGAAGGTGTTTCGTCCGTCAGAATAACCGTTGACGGTGTCGGCACGGGAAGCTTATATACCCCGCCGGACTTTATCCGCGGAAGGCTCGGCCTGATAAACTACGAGAACAGTCTCGTGCTGTATTTCATCAGCCGGGACGACACGGCGCTAATCCCCGAAATCAGGCATACCGTCGCGCGGGAAAACGAATCCGTGCTTGAATTAATCGTCAAGTATCTTATGGACGGCTCCGTTACACAGACGAACAAACCCGTATTCCCGCGGGGTACCCGTCTGCTCTCGGTATATTCCGAGCAAAACATATGCTATCTGAACCTGTCAAAGGAGTTTATCACAAATCATGACATCTCGGAGCAATCCGAGCTTCTGACGATATACGCGATAGTAAACTCGCTTACCGAGCTTCCGGATATCGACTGCGTACAGTTTTTAATCGAGGGTGTAAAGCTTCGTGGCTTTACATACTTCGACCTGTCGGCGCCGATAGAAAGAAACCTCGAGATTTAGAAAAGGAGATTTAAATATGAGCAAATACCGGTTTGAAACGCTATCGATACACGGCGGGTATACACCCGAAGCCACAACGCACGCGAACGTCCCGCCCATATACATGACCACCGCGTACAGCTTTGACGATGTGGAGCACGCGCGGCGCCTGTTCGCGCTCGAGGAGGGCGGAAATATATATACCCGTCTTCAGAACCCTACGAATACGGCGTTTGAGAAACGAATCAGCCTGCTCGAGGGCGGCGTTGACGCGGTCGCGGCCTCAAGCGGGCACGCGGCGATTACTATGGCGCTTCTAACCCTATGCAGACAGGGCGACGAGGTAGTCTCCTCCACCGAGATTTACGGCGGCGCTATTAACCTTCTTGATAAGACCTTTGCGCGTATGGGAATAACCGTGCGCTTCGCTGAAATATCCGAGCCCGAAAGCTTCGCACGCCTTATCAATGATAAAACCCGCGCGGTTTTTATCGAGTCTATCGGCAACCCAAAAGCCGATATCGCGGATATACGGGCTATCGCGGATATTGCGCATAAAAGCGGCATTCCGCTTATCGTGGACAACACGTTCGCGACACCGTATTTATTAAAGCCGATTGAGCACGGGGCGGATATAGTTATCCACTCCACGACAAAATACCTCGCGGGCAACGGCACGTCTATGGGCGGCGCGATTGTGGACTCGGGGAATTTTGAATGGAAGGGGAATCCGAGATTTACGGAGTTTAACGAGCCCGACCCCAGCTATCACGGTGTAGTGTATTCGGATGCGTTCGGCAGGGCCGCGTTCGCCGCCCGGGTCAGAACTCAGATTCTAAGAGATATCGGGGCATGTCAGTCCCCGTTTAATTCATGGGTTACGATGCTCGGCATGGAAACCCTCGCGCTGCGCATGGAACGCCACTCGTCAAACGCTCTCAAAGTCGCGGAGTTTTTGGATAAGCACCCGGCGATCGAGCGCGTGGACTATCCGGGCTTGAAAAGCAGCAGGTATTACGAGCTTGCCAAAAGGTATCTGCCAAACGGCGCGTCGGGCGTGTTTACGTTTGAGATAAAGGGCGGGCGCGAAGCCGGCGCGAGGTTTGTAAACCGTCTTAAGCTGTTTCGCATTGTGGCAAACCTCGGCGACGCGCGCTCCATGGTAAGCCACCCCGCGACAACGACACATTCGCAGCTGTCCGACGAGCAGCTTGTCGCGGCGGGTATCAGCGCGTCAACCATCCGCCTTTCGATAGGCCTCGAAAACATCGGGGACATCGTCGAGGATTTACAACAGGCACTAAGCTGAGGAACTGTCCCCCGATTTTACTAACTGCTAAAAGAAAAAACAGCCTTTTCAGGCTGTTTTTTCTGTGTTGGCGTATACCTATTTTCCCGGGCCGTCACCAGCCAAGTATCTTCGGCACAAGTGAGCTTAACTGCCGTGTTCGGAATGGGAACGGGTGGACCCTCACCGTAATCAACACCAACTATATAGTTTTTAGCTGTTGGCAGCGTGAGTATATTCTCCCGTCCGCTAACTACTAACTACTATTTTTATTAACTGAATGGTGACCCGTAGGAGAATCGAACTCCTGTCTCCGGCGTGAGAGGCCGGTGTCTTAACCGCTTGACCAACGGGCCAAGTTAGTTTCAAGACACTAGTCACTAGTTGTTAGTAGACGGTGGTTACGAATAATACCCGCTTCTCTCGTCTACCGGTGTCCAGTGTCTAGTGACTAGTGGCTAATCTGGTGCGCCTTCAGGGATTCGAACCCGGGACCCACTGATTAAGAGTCAGTTGCTCTGCCAGCTGAGCTAAAGGCGCATATAAGCTAGTCAGATAGTTACGTTCTCTCGTCTGCCGGTGTCTGATTTGTACCCTGAAGACCAAACAATGCGCGTAAAGAAATTATTTCAAGCAACACCCATATAATTCATAAGGTTAAGCCCTCGGCTTATTAGTATCAGTTCGCTGAATACGTTACCGTACTTACACGTCTGACCTATCAACCACGTGGTCTTCATGGTGCCTTACCACCTTATAGGTGTGGGAAATCTTATCTCAGGGGGGGCTTCACGCTTAGATGCCTTCAGCGTTTATCCCGTCCATACTTAGCTACCCAGCTGTACCATTGGCATGATAACTGGTGCACCAGAGGTATGTCCATCCCGGTCCTCTCGTACTAAGGACAGCTCCCTTCAAATTTCCTGCGCCCGCAACAGATAGGGACCGAACTGTCTCACGACGTTCTGAACCCAGCTCGCGTGCCGCTTTAATTGGCGAACAGCCAAACCCTTGGGACCGAATTCAGCCCCAGGATGCGACGAGCCGACATCGAGGTGCCAAACCTCCCCGTCGATGTGGACTCTTGGGGGAGATCAGCCTGTT
>JAAYXM010000235.1 GCA_012515925.1 Clostridiales bacterium | reverse complement strand
GCTTCGTGCAGGTATTTATATTCCCCGTAGTGGATGACCGAAGCGGTTAAAACACCGTTTTCCTGCTCATGCAGGGTAACATTATACCATTGTGTATATTTTTCCATTTGGCTCACCTCTCTGACTTGGGCATTATATATAAAGTCTAAACCTGCCCATTATGGTCAAGTCAAGTGTTTCTCAGGAAAAATCTATTAAAAATATAAAAAACAGAGGTTTCTCCGGGGAAATCTCTGTTTTACGTATATTCAGTAATCTATCGGTATTAAAACCTCAGTTATAAATTCATCCTCGTTTTTTGTGTTGTAAATACTTTTTAAATATGCTTCCATCGGATGTCCGGCCGTCTTATATCCGTTGTACTCAATCCATCTGTGCGCGAACGCGTATGCCTCGTTTAATAATTCGTATCTGCCGTTATGTATAATGCTGACCGCCTTAAAGCCGTTAATGGTTTTATATTCAAAGCTATCGCTCTCTTCTCCTCTCTTTTCGAGAAAAAGCATCAACTCTATATCATTGTTTTCGAGGATATACTCATCATCATGAAAACAGGTCAGCCCATTGGGAAACGAAAAAATTTTAGAACCCGAAAGACGTACATTTTCGTAATGCTTTCCCCATTGCTCAGCCAAATCGAATACGCCGGGGAGAATAAAGCGTTTTAACGCGATGAGCTTGCTCTCTATGGTTTTTACGGCAATACGGTATAGCTGGTTAAACTCATTCTTTTTAACAGCTTCTTTATAAAAGGAGAGCAGCGCCACCTTGCGTTTGTTTTCCTCCAGTTCTTTTTTAAGTTCCTCAATCCTGTTATCAAAACGCGCCGTGTTATCCTCGGCATTCAGCATTTCCTTTATTTCTACAGTAGAAAACCCCATATCAAGATAGGTTCGGATTTTCGAAACGGGGATAAGCTGCTCAACCCCGTAATACCGATATCCCGAGCTTTGCTCCGTTTGCACGGGTTCAATAAGACCGCACTGCTCATAATACTTGAGCATTTTCGTCGTCACCTGTGCCATTTTGGAAAACTCACCGATTTTATACGTATCCACCACATCCTGTTATATGTGTTTACATGCTTCGACCCTTTATGTAATACGGCGTGATAGACACATTATACAACTTATCAAATCAATGTTCAATAATTTTTTTATCTTTTATATAAATATGATATGATATTTTGAACCCTCCAACCGATGACAAAAATGTATTGACGCTTATGTCAAAACATTTTTTATTTAATACCGCGGAAGCGGTATTAAATAACGCAGACAGCGCCGCGCCTTTGCCGCGGCGCTGCTTCTTATTATGGTTTAGCCCATTATGTATTTCGATACGTCGATTTCGTAAATATCGCATGCGGTCTGGAATACGCCCTCGTCAACATTGTTTCTGGAGTAGGTTTCCATTTGATGGTCCAATGCCGCGAGCATCTCGTCAAAATCCTCCACGACATAACCGTCAACCTCGTCCCACCAGCGCGCGATTATGGAGACAACAATTTCCTTCTGCTCGGTCCGAAGTTCAAGCCAGCTTTTCGTGCGGAAGCTTATGACATAGTTGATTTCATCATGTGTCACGGGCTGTGTCACGCCGATTCCTTCACCGTCAATGTCCTCGCCTTTGCCCTCGCCGATTTGGTTTTGCATATACTCGGGCGAGAATATGTAAACATCTCTCGAGTCCACATTATAGTCGACCGTATACCCTACCTGCACGGAAATAAAGCTCAGGGGCACCAGCGTTCTTCCGTTAACGATAACCGGCGGGGAGTCAAGCGGCTCCTCGGCGATAACATTTTCGCCGAGCTCTTCAACATACTTCGAAACGGCGGCAACCGGTTTGCCTATGTTCATGATAATCGTGGGGAATTCGTCGCCCGGCTTATAAATCTCAACCTGCTTTGTCTCATTAATCCATTTCACTTCATAGCCGATCATCTCCGTGATAGCGCGTACTGGAACCATGGTTCTTCCGTTGATAATCTGCGGGGGCGTATCCGTAGGTACTTCCTGCAAATCAACGAAGATTTTCATTGTGCCGGCGGCGCTCACAAACATGCAGAACGCCACGAGACATGCGAT
>JAAYXM010000234.1 GCA_012515925.1 Clostridiales bacterium | reverse complement strand
CTCCTAAGTGCGGAAATAATAATCACCTCAAATATATGTCATAACCCGTGAGAGCGGGGCAAGCCGCGGTTTGGTTCTCGCTTTTATTTCTCCCCGCTCGGGGAGAGAATTAAAAGCAAGACCGCTGATAAACCCGCAATTTATGTAACCCGTAGCTCAATCGGATTTATTGACAATTAAGCGTAAAGAGTCTATTATAGTAGCGTAATGAATTACTTTATCCTTTGGACAAATTCAGTATATCAAGTTTGTGCATATTTGTATATATCGGCAAATGACTTTTTGTGACACTATTTTTACCTTTTTTGAGCATGATATAGGCGCGCATGCCGTTACAACGCAAAAACCGCGCGAATAAAGCCGGCTTAACCGCCGGCACAAAAAAACACCTTGCCGCGCGACGGGCAAGGTGTTTTTTATATGATATTAAAATCCGGAGATCAGCTTCGCTTATAATCCATGGGCGTTTTGCCGGTAACATTTTTAAACGCCTTGTAGAAGCTTGCCGCGTTGTTGAACCCGCACTCCAAAGCTATCTCAAGCACCGTTTTATTTGTCTCCCTGACAAGATGGACGGCGTAATTAATGCGCTTATGTATGATGTATTTGGCAAAGCCCATTTTGAAGCATCGCGAAAAATACTTTGAAAAGCCGGTTTCGGACATGCCGAAGTAACCGGCGGCCTCCTTAAGGGATATGTTTCGCGTATAGTTTTCGTTGATATACTCCAATACCTTATACATATCGGAGTCTATGTGAACCTCGTTTGCGTTGGGGGCGTAGTTTTGCCGCCGCAGAAGCGAAAGCAGCTCGACAAGCTTCGCGTTCATAACATACTCGTAATGCAGCAGCCGGGCGTTATACTCGCGCTCAAGCTCGACAAAAAGCCTGTTTATCGCGGGCGAACCCGTCAGCATGCATTCGTAATCGTCATTACGGAAAACAAGCCCCATAAACGGCGTATCCAGAATAAAGCGCGGGTCGAAGTCAATCGTCAAAAGCTCTATCCCGTCAAGCAGCGAGACCTCGCGGAAAACACGCTGCTGTCGGTTGTTCAGTATTACGATATCGCCTTTTTTGACCGAATAAAGTCTGTTCGAGATTTGCCAGATGCCGTTGCCCTTAAGGGTCAGGCAAACCTTTATATTCTGTGAAACCGTGAATCTTTTGGAAAAGGTGTCAAACGTAAGCAGAATCCTTGATATGTTAATCCTGTTATTCTCTAAATCAAACACGATTGCCCCTCCCCCCGTCGCATTACGATTGCGGTTATTAATAATATTATCGCGGTTATTAATAATATTATCATAGAATAATATAAATGAAAACAGTATTGCAAAAAAGTTGATACAATAAGCAAAAATGTTGACGATTTTATTTGTGGGTTTTAGTAAACTTAAAGCAGGTTGTATACAGCAAAATCGATTGTAACGGAAATAAATTAATAAACTGAAAGGAAAATGGAAATGAAGGCTAAAAAAACCGCACGTCATGCCGCGTTGTGTCTTGCTCTGGCGTTTTGCGTCACAATGCTCTGCGCGTGCACAGGCAAAAAGAAGGTTGAGCAGATAAAGTCCGTGGACGGCGCGCTGTTCGACAAGTCGACCCAGATTGCCATCCTGATAGGCTCGCACACAAGCTGGCCGTACAATGAGAATTGGGAATTCTGGCGTTATTTCCGCGAGGCGGTCGGCGCGGATATCAAACTCACCGTTATACCCAACGAGGAGTTCAAGACAAAGCTCGGGCTGATGATGGCCTCGCCCGACACGCTGCCGGATTTGATACACATGTCAAATAAGGAATGGGTCAACTCGTTCGCTAATTCGGGCGCGTTTGTGGCGATTGACGACTATCTCGACAAGATGCCGAATTACACGGAGTTCTGGAACAGGTTCCCGGAGGAGGAGCGCGAGAGGCTTATGCGCTACCGCGTATCCTCGGACGGAAAGACCTATTTCCCGCAGAGCTACGGCTCGTCCCATTGGACCAACCTCTATTCATGGCTGTACCGTAAGGATATTTTCGAAAAGCACGGCTTGAAGGCGCCCGAAACGCTTGACGAGCTGTATAATGTCGCGTCGGAGCTTAAAGAGCTTTATCCCGACAGCTTCCCGATATGCATAAGGCAGGGACTGTCAAGGCTGGACCTCATGGGACCCGCGTTTAAGCCGTATTTCAGATACGGGTTTTACTACGATTTCGCAAACGGCAAATGGAGCCTCGGCGTGACCGAGCCCGTAATGCTCGATATAGTCAATTACTTTATCAGGCTTCGTGAAGCGGGGCTTGTTCCCACGGATTATCTCACAATCAATATCAAGTCGTGGGAGGAGCTTGCGTCCACCGACCGCGGGTTTATCATGCCGGAGTATTTCACGCGCATAGATTTCTTCAATATCCCGAACAGGGTAAATAACCCGGATTTCACATGGGATATCATGACGCCCCCGCGCGGCGCAAACGGAACAAACAAAATCGTTAACGCGAACATCGACATGCAGGGCTATGTGGTTTGCAACTCAGGTGACAGGAAGCGCATTGACAACGCGATAAAGCTTCTTGACTGGCTGTATACCGACGAGGCCTCCGAGCTCTTCAGCTGGGGCAGAGAGGGTGAGACATACGTCGTGGAAAACGGCGAGAAGAAGTTTATCTTAGCCGAGGGCGAAACCGCAATCGTGAAATACGGAGCACACAGCGCCGGGCTGTACCAGCGCATAGAGTCGGAAGCTATCGATTCCCGTTATTCCGAGGAGCAGTCGGCCAAGCTCGACTTCGCGCACGAGTGCCTCGAGGACGAGGCGAACCCGAAGCAGTGGATCGCGCTTACGGACGACGAGCAGCGGGAAATCGAGGACAAGGAGCTCCAGATTAAGGATTTCTCCGAGGAAATGCTCAGCAAGTTCTTATTGGGGCAGGAGCCCTTAAGCAATTGGGACAGCTTCATAAACGAGCTTAAGAACATGGGTATCGACGAGGTTATAAGCGTCTATACGCAGGCTTATGAGAGAGTAAGCGGTTAACTTTTACAAGGAGTTTATGCCTTGAGTAATTATAATTGCGAAACACTGATTCTCGGCGCGACGTTCTACGGCCTGTCAAGGCTTCTGTCAAGCCCGGGGGATTGCATGGCAGTCGAGCGTTCGGTATTGGTGGGCAGCGAGTATGTTGACAGCTTAAACGACAAGGGAGCGGCAGACTTTGTACCGTCTACTGAGTTTTGTACCCGTATAAAAGAAAGGCTTTTAATAAGCGGGGCGCTCAATGACGCGGGAGAAATCTATGCCGCTCCCGCGAGCTTTCATCTATGCGAGCTGCTTTTGGAAAAGCACGGGAAAATACTGTTTGACACCTCTGTCGCGGAAATCAGGAAAACCCGCGGCGGGTACGAGGTGACGATCTTCAACAGAAGCGGTTTCTCGGTGATATCCGCCAAACGGATAATAGATACGACGTCGGAGGGCGTTTTACATAACCCGCCCTACCCGGCGCTCGCGCAAAAAAACCTTAATTTAATAGTACAAAAGCCGGAAAACGCAAACTGCGGGCTTAAAAACCTTACACATAACAGTCTTGCCGGAATTGATATATTCAAATTCCCGGTCGGGCTTCATGAGGATATGTATCCGGCTAAAACAAGGCTGTACAGCTTCTGGGAAAACAGCCCGGACGCGAAGGACAGCAGGATTGTATATATCGCGAACACGTTTGCCTATGATATGGATTTTACATGCCATAAAATCGACGACAACCGCTATTGGATTCCGTCAAGCGGGTGCGGCGGCATACTGCAGGCAATCGACAAGGGATTTTCGGATGAGGTAAATTTTGATGATAGCGAAGGATAACGGATTAAGCTATGATATAGTAGTGGCGGGACTTGGAACCGCGGGCTCCGTCGCGCTTATAACCGCGGCGAAGCAAGGCCTTAAGGTTTTGGGAATAGAAGCCTTAAACGCGATGGGCGGGACCGGAACCCTCGGAGGCATTGCCAATTACTATTTCGGCTCGCGCGGCGGCATTTACGAAGAAATAAACGCCGAGACGCGAGCCCTCCAGGACGCGTTTCACAGTAACAATACGCTGATAAACTGCGACGCGAAGGCGTATGTTCTGGAGTCTTGCGCGCGAAGGCTCGGCGCGGATATAATGCTTGACACGCGGGTGACCGGGGTTATAAAAGACGGAAACAGGGTGACAGGACTTAAATGCCTTAGAAACGGAGAATACATAGAAATAAAGTCGCGTTTTGTAATAGACTGCACGGGCGACGCGGAGGTTTGCGTGATGGCGGGCTGCCGGACAAGGACGGGACGCGCGCTTGACGGGCAGACGCAGCCGTTCAGCAACGTGGCGTTTGTGTACAGTAACAATAATGTATACACAATGAGTCCGGACGTCGGATACGTGCGTCAGACCGACTGTGGGGACCTATCGCGGAAAATTATGGAATCCCTTGCGTTTGCCGAGGTTTTGCGAAAGAATTACGGTCAGAAACATAAATTTATAACCAACGCCGCGATAATGGGCATACGCGAGGGCGCTGTGATTATCGGCGAGGAAAACATCACGCTTGAGGGGTTTTTCAGAAATCCTAAGGTTGAAAAACCGCTGTTTTACGCGTTTTCGAATGTAGACAGCCATTCCAAGGATACCGCGTTCGAAGACGAGGCTTTGCTTGACTGGTACATAGTCGCGGGGATGTGGAGCGTCTGCTTTTCGGTGGGTGTGCCGCTCGGCGCGCTGATTCCGAAGGAATATGACGGGATTTTAGCCGCCGGCAGGTGTATAGCGGTTGACCACAACATGGCGGCGCTTATACGCATGAAGCGTGACATGGAAAAAAGCGGCGAGGCCGCGGCGCAGATCGCGTGCCTTGCGATAAAAGACGGCGTTCGCGCCGTTGATGTGGATTATGGAAAGCTTTCCCGGACTCTGAAGGAAACTAAATGCCTCAATGAAGAAAACAACGTTGGCTATATCAGGTGGACGAGCGGGAAAAAGGTGCGCTGGCTTGACAATACCGCGGATATAATCGAGGGTCTCTCGGGCGATGAGCCGGGTATCGCGATATGGTCGGCAAAGCTTATGGGAGAATGTATAAAGCCCGCGCTCATAAAATGCCTTGAGGATAAGACAAACGGGCTTTTACGGAAAAACGCGGCTTTCGCGCTCGGGATTATGGGTGACGAATCATGTATACCCGTTCTTATGGAGATTGCGGAAAAACGTGATGTATATGTACCAAAATCCGGCGTGAAATACAATTACGCGCACGCGGTTACGGCCATATATCTGCTCGGAAAGCTCGCCGCCCGCGAAAGCGCCGGTATTCTTCTGGATATCGTAAGGACGAAGGGCGTTTTCGATGCTGACAGCTTCAAGTATGACGAGCTGCACATGAAGGAAGCCGACGTCAGTTTCCAGCTTATATCCAATTCGATAGTGGCGCTGGCGCGTATCGCGAAGCGCTGTCCCGAGTTAAGAGAGAGTATTAAGCGCGAGATAGAAAACAGTCTGAACAACGGCTTTAAAATCAGTATCAGCCTTAAGGCAAACAGACATATAGAATATGACATGGCCGGGCTTTTGAAGACGTATACGGAAAAAACGCTGTAGTATTATGGGGGGATCTAATATGAAAACAAGTGCTATAAAAAAAATCATATGTATCGCGTTGGCGTTGATTTTAGCCATAGCGCAAATACCCGCGTTCGCGCAGGAGGAGACTTCGGGCGGCGAGCCGGCTTTACTTCCGGGTGAGTCCGAGCCGCTTCGGACGCTCGTATATAATTTCCGAAAGATTACAAAGGACGGAAATTACAGCGCGGGCAACGTCGAT
>JAAYXM010000233.1 GCA_012515925.1 Clostridiales bacterium | reverse complement strand
GCGCGAACGACCGCGCTCCTCGCGCGGCTTCGGCGCCTCGATTGTTCTCGGCCCGCGCTCACCGCGAAGGATTTCACCTTTATAGACCCAAACCTTGACGCCGATTCTGCCGTAGGTCGTGTTCGCCTCGGCAAAGCCGTAGTCTATATCCGCGCGTAAGGTCTGGAGCGGAATCGTACCCTCATGATAGTGTTCGCTTCTCGCGATTTCCGCGCCGCCCAAACGGCCGGATACCGCGGTTTTTATACCCTTTGCGCCCATGCGCATCGCTCTTCCCATCGCCTGCTTCATCGCGCGCCTGAACGAAATTCTCTTTTCAAGCTGTGCGGCGATGCTCTCGGCGACAAGCTGCGCGTTTATATCGGGGTTTTTAATCTCCACGATGTTCAGAGAAACGGGCTTTCCGATCATGGCCTCGACGCTCAGACGAATCTTTTCGATTTCGGAGCCGCCGCGTCCTATGACGATGCCCGGGCTCTTGCAGTGCAGAAAAATCTTCACCCTCGAATTCGAACGCTCTATTTCGATACGCGGAATGCCCGCGCCGTATAACAGCTTCTTTAAATACTGTCTGATTTTATAATCCTCGATTAAAAGGTCCGATACTTTTTCATTGCGCGCGTACCAGCGGGAATCCCAGTCCTTGATAATACCGACACGCAAACCGTGCGGATTTACTTTCTGACCCATAAATAACCTCCTTGCCCTATTCCTTCTCGGCTACCGCGATAGTAATGTGAGACGTTCTTTTGTTTATCCTGAATGCCCTGCCGTGCGCGCGCGGCTGAATCCGCTTCAAAATCGGGCCGGGGCATGCGAAAACCTTGGAAACAAAGAGTTTATCCACATTCATATTGTGGTTGGCCTCGGCGTTTGATATCGCGCTTTTGAGTAGCTTTGAAACGAGCTCGGAAGCAGCGTTGGGCGTATGTGTCAGTATTGCTGCGGCGGTATTCACATCCTTGCCGCGGATTAAATCGACGACGATTTTAACCTTTCGCGGCGAAATACGCGCATACCGTAAATGTGCTATGGCTTCCATACATGCGTCCTCCTATCCTATTTCGCATTGGAGGTCTTGCTGCCCGAGTGACCTCTGAATGTTCTCGTCGGTGCGAATTCACCGAGCTTGTGTCCTACCATGTCCTCGGTGACATAGACCGGAACATGCTTCCTGCCGTCATGCACGGCAAACGTATGGCCGACAAACTCCGGGAAAATGGTCGACGCTCTCGACCATGTCTTAATAACGCTTTTTTCTCCCTTTGCGTTCATCTGCTGAACCTTTTTCATCAGATATGGCGCTGCGAAGGGACCCTTCTTAACACTTCTGCTCATGAGTTATCCTCCTTACCTGCTGCCGCGGCGTTTGACTATGAACTTATCGGATATATTCTTTTTCTTGCGGGTCTTATATCCGAGAGTCGGCTTGCCCCACGGCGTAACGGGGCCTGGGCGCCCAACCGGGCTTTTACCTTCGCCGCCGCCGTGCGGGTGGTCGACCGGGTTCATAGCTGAGCCGCGAACCGTGGGACGAATGCCCATATGGCGCGTTCTGCCCGCCTTGCCTATCTGGACGTTTTCATGGTCTAAATTCGAAACCTGCCCGATGGTGGCCATGCAGTTAAGCCTGAACTTCCGAAGCTCGCCGGAGGGCAGACGGATAAGCGCCATACCGTCCTCCTTGGCCATGAGCTGTGCGGAGCCGCCCGCGCCGCGGACAAGCTGTCCGCCGCGCCCGGGATTAATCTCGATGTTGTGGATAAACGTACCCACCGGAATGTTTATTATGGGGAGCGCGTTTCCGGGCTTGATATCCGCGGAAGCGCTCGAAATAATCTTATCTCCGACTTTAAGGCCGTCCGGAGCTATGATATATCTTTTTTCGCCGTCTTCGTAGCTGACAAGCGCTATAAAAGCGCTGCGGTTCGGATCGTATTCGATTGTCAGAACCTCGGCGGACATATCCGTCTTGTCGCGCTTGAAGTCGATTATCCTGTACTTGCGCTTGCTGCCGCCGCCGCGGTGGCGAACCGTAATCCTGCCGTAGCTGTTGCGTCCCGAATTCTTTTTCAAAGTCTCCAAGAGGCTCTTTTCGGGCTTTACCTTGCTTAGGACCGAATAATCCGTAACCGTCATGCTGCGTCTTGACGGAGTAGTCGGTCGGAATGATTTTATAGCCATTTCGCTCGTATCCTCCTTTTAATGAACCCGGGCGTTATACCATGCCCTCGAAGAACTCTATGGTCTTGGAATCCGGGGTCAGACGAATAATCGCCTTTTTCCAGTTCGGACGCCTGCCCACATGGACACCCATCCGCTTTTCCTTTCCGGGCATGTTCATCGTGTTTACCTTTAAAACACTGACACCGAAAATTTCCTCGACCGCTCTGCGAATATCGATTTTGCTCGCGGTTTTGTCCACCTCGAAAACATAAACCTTGTTTGATACGTTTTCCATGGACTGTTCCGTAATTATCGGACGTTTAATAATATCGTAAGGTGACTTCATTATTTGAACACCTCCTGAATCTTGAGGACGGCTTCCTTGTCAACGATAAACTTGTCATGGTTCAATATGTCGTAGACATTGATTATCGTCGCGGTCGTGGTTTTAACACCCTGAATATTGCGCGCGCTCTTTACGACGTTTTCGCGAACCTCCGGCGTCACGACCAGTGCCTTGCCGGGAACCTCTAACGCTTTAAGGAAATTGACAAATTCCTTTGTCTTAATCCCGCTTAACTCCAGATTGTCAATAACGATTATATCGCCCGCCGCGGCTTTTGCGGAAAGCGCGCTCTTCAACGCGATGCGGCGGTATTTTTTATTTAATCTGTAGGAATAATCGCGGGGCTTCGGACCGAGGGCAATGCCGCCGTGTATCCACTGCGGTGAGCGAATCGAACCCTGGCGGGCGCGCCCCGTGCCCTTCTGTCTCCACGGCTTGGCGCCGCCGCCCGAAACCTCGGCGCGGGTAAGCGTGCTCTGCGTACCCTGTCTGAGGTTCGCGAGGTGGTTTTTAACCGCCTCATGCATCGCGGTCCTGTCGGGCACGATACCGAATATCTCTTCGCAAAGCTCAAGCTCGCCGACCTTTGAGCCGGTCATATCGTAAACTGTTGCCTTAGGCATAAGCTTTAATCTCCTTTCGCTACTTTATCGGACTATATGTTCTTAACCGAATTGCGTATGAACACATAGCCGCCCTTGGGTCCCGGAATCGCGCCGCGCACGGCGAGTATGTTATGCTCCGCGTCAACCTTGACAACGTCGAGGTTTAAGACGGTCACCTGCTCCGCGCCCATGCGCCCCGGAAGCTTTTTACCCGGGAAAACGCGGGACGGGTCGGAATTCGCGCCCATGGAACCCGCGCTTCTGTGAACGGGGCCTACGCCGTGTGTATGTCTCTGCATGTGATTACCGTATCTCTTGACCGTACCCGCGGTACCTTTGCCCTTGCTGATTCCGGTAACGTCCACGCGGTCGCCTTCCGCGAACACATCCGCTTTAATAACGTCGCCGACATTTATTTCCTCGGGATTGTCAAGCTTGAATTCCTTAAGAACTCTTTTGGGAGCGACGTCCGCCTTTTTGAAATGCCCTGCCCTGGGCTTTGTAATCTTTTTCTCCGAAATATCCGAAAAACCCATTTGCACCGCGGTGTATCCGTCACGCTCGGCGCTCTTTTTCAAAACCACCGTGCACGGACCCGCCTCAATGACCGTAACGGGTATTACTTTCCCGGACTCGTCAAAAATCTGGGTCATACCGACCTTTTTGCCGATTATTGCTTTTTGCATGTATGTTCCTCCTTCAGGTTATTGGTTGGCGTTTGCCAACTTGACCCGTTCTTCCCGAGCCTTGCCCGGTTAATCCGGCAGGCGGAAGAAACGCGGCTTTACAGCTTTATCTCTATCTCGACGCCCGCCGGGAGATCAAGGGCCATAAGGGCCTTAACCGTGTCGTTGGAAGGCTTTAAGATATCGATTAAACGCTTGTGCGTGCGGCGCTCGAACTGCTCTCTGCTGTCCTTGTACTTATGCACCGCGCGAAGAATTGTGATTACCTCTTTCGAGGTGGGAAGCGGAATCGGCCCGGAAACCGCCGAACCGTTGCGCTTAGCGGTTTCGACGATACGCTCGGCCGCCTGATCGATTAACTGGTGGTCGTAAGCCTTAAGCCGAATCCTGATTTTTTCTTTTGCTACTGCTGCCATAGTAAATTCCTCCTTAAACGCATGTTTTTTGCGTACGGCGGAAATCCTGCACAACCCGGCCGCGCGTGTCACGCTTTGGCATTATAAAAACCGGATTTGCCCGTTCGGGCAATTGTTTATCCGGCCAATACTGCAAATAAATTGCAAACACTAATGTTTTCAATTACACGCACAGTCATTCCAGCCGCCCGATTTTCGGACATACTCCACAGAAGTTACCTGAAAGGATTCAGCAATCTCCTGTTTCATCGCATAGTACGCCCATAAAAGCGCCTTAATAGAATATAACAAAACCTTGTACCTGTCAAGAGTTTTTTTGGAATTTTTCAAATTTTCTCAAAAAGCCGCGAGCCGCTGCGAAAGTAAGGGGGCAACGTGCTTGTTTTGGCATATTATTCACCCCCGACTATCGTGCATAGTTGGGGGTGAACGTCAACCGCAAGAACCGTCCCCGTGGTTACCCCCGTGGTTACCTACTGCCCGCTAAAAAAACCGTTTTTCGTTGTTTTGTTAATAAAAAGTAACAAAACTGTAATTGCTTTTCTGCTTTTTAAAATATATACTTAGATATAAATGAAGATTCTTCATAAAAGCAGGTGGAATATGAATTACACACAACAGGGCAGGTCACTGTTAAAACAAAAAGGAAATATATTCCCGCTTGATCCCCGAATGACTGTTGTCATAGGAATAGTTATTGCGATACTTGTTATAGTAATAGCTTTTTCCGTTTACGCGTTTACGTATAAAAAGGTTTTCCCGAACACCTATGCCGCGGGGGTTAAGCTCTCCGGCGCGACATTTGATAAAGCGGTGGATATGCTCTCACGCGAGAGCCAGCGCCGCTTCGATAACGCGGAGTTTACCGTTACGCTTACGGATTGCGGCGAAATAGCGGTTTCCGCCAAGGAGCTTGATGTTGGAATTGAAGCGGAGGCCGCGGCAAACGCCGCGTTTTTACGCGGGCGCGTCGGTTCCGTGCCGCACCGCGCGGCGGACGTGTTAAAAAGCCTTTTTTCGCGTTTTGACGTTCCGGCCGCGATAAGGATTAACCGCGACGCGGTCTATAAGACAATTGAAAAGCTTTCCGAATATGACGAGAAACAGGTTGACGCAAGCTATACGCTTGAAGGTTCAAAGCTGATTCTCTATCCCGCTAAAAACGGGTTTATCCTCGATAAGGACAAACTGTATAATACGATAGTCGATAAGTTCAACAACGAAGACTATGCTCACCTTTCGGTTTCACGCGATATGATAGAGGCTAAGCCGCTCGATATAGACGAGGTTTATAACGCGGTGCACACGGAAAGCAGAGACGCGATGCTTGAACAGGTAAACGGCGAGCATAAGATTACGCCGCACGTCGTGGGCGTGGATTTCGATGTCGAGGCCGCGAGAATCGCGCTTGAACGCTCGCCCGACGAGGTTTTAAACATTCCCGTAAAGCTGACTTTTCCGAAGGTTACGACGGACGTGCTCCAAGCCTCGCTGTTTAAGGACACGCTCGCCGACGTTACAACGTACTTCAGCCCGAAAAAAGTCGAGAGGACGTCGAACGTGCGGCTTGCCGCGAAGCTCGTAAACGGTGCCGTGCTGAACCCGGGCGAGGAATTTTCCTATAATAAGACAGTAGGACCCAGGACAAGGGAGCGCGGGTTCAAGGAGGCGCAGATTTTCGCCGCGGGCGAAATAGTCGACGGACTGGGCGGCGGTATCTGTCAGGTATCGTCCACTATATACATGGCGGCGCTGCGCTCGGATATGAAAATCACAAGCCGCACAAACCACGCCTTTTACGTGGATTACGCCCCAAAAGGACAGGACGCGACGGTCGTATACGGCTCAATCGATTTTAAATTCGTCAACACGAGCAAATATCCGATTAAGATAGTCGCGTCTTCCAAAGACAATTATATCAGGATAACAATTAAAGGAACGCTTACCGAGAAAAAGACGGTCAAGTTTGAAACGAAAATACTTAAAACCACGCCGTTTTCGGAAAAAACCGTTGTAATGAGCAGTTTAAATCCCGGCGTGCGCAACGTTTACCAGAAAGGTCAGGAGGGCATTACGCTTGAGCTGTACCGGCTTGTATATGACGCGAACGGCAAGCTTATACGCCGTGTGTACGAAAACAAATCGTCATACAAGCCGCTGGTTCAGATAATTCACGTCGGCCCCGGTTCCGCGGCGCAGCCCGAGGAAAAACAACCCGAGCCGCCCAAACAGCCGGAACAGCCCCCCGAACCCCCGGCGCCGTCCGAGCCTGTGGGACCCGCGGAGCCCGCGACACCCGAAGCTCCTTCCGAGCCGGCGGGAAGCGAAACCGCGCCCGAATCCGGTAATCAGGAGAATAACGAACAACCCGGAAGCGGTGATACCGGTACGGCCGGGCAGGAACCCACGCCCTCGGAGCCGGACGCACCGCAGTAGATATTAGAAAGGTTATACTATGAACTTCTCACTCGAACGAATCGAACGAATGAAAATAAAAGCGCTGGCATGGAAAACCCTTAGAAAAAACTGGGTTTCCTCCGCGTTTCTGGTAATGCTCGTATATATCGCGCAGCTTCTCGGCTTAAACTTCATGCCGTTTATTACCGAAAAGAAAATAATAGCGTTCTCGCAGGTGCTCGACAGCTATTATACAAAGCTTATGCAAACCGAGTATAAACTCCTGGTTTCCGCGTTTAAGGAAATGCTTATTAATCTCTGGAGCGTGATGTTTCCCGCCGCGCCGACGACAAACCAGATATTGCTGTTAATAATTACGGTTTTGCTCCTGCTGCTTCTCGGTTCACCGATAAGCATCGGGCTTTACAGGTTTTTCGGGCAGGTGTCCCGCGGGAAGAAACCCAAGGTGCTTGTCGCGCTTTCGGACTATATCAATCTGCGCGCGATTTCATTATGTGTTGGCTTTAATGTTTTGCTCGGGATAAGGTATATACTCTGGTTTGCCGTAGCCTGCGCTGTGCCCGCCGGACTTGCGGCGGCCGCGATATATTTTGGTTCGGCCGAGCTGTTTTCCTTGAGCATACCCGCTTTTTTACTCGCGCTTGTTCTTTATTATATTAAAACCGGCGCCTACATCTGCGCGGGATATATTTTTTCGGAGAACATTGAGGCGGGAGCTTCCGCCGCGATTCGCGAATCGGTCAGACTCACGCGCGGCAAGCTCTTGCGCTGTGCGGCTTACCGCATAAGCTTTTTCGTATGGGAGCTCATGTCTTTTTTAGCGAACCCCATCGTGTTTATATACAAGCCGTTTTATATGACCGCGACCGCGTTTTTTACCGGGCTCTTGCGCGGCGGTACTGTAACAGAACCCGCCCGCGAAACACAAAGCGCGCTGTAACAAGGAATAACAATTGATATTAACAGACGGGAGAAACGATTATACTCGAATCTCCCGTCTGCTTGTTTCTAATGGCCGATTAATTTATATGGTATTACAAAAGGTTATAAGCTATCTCGTCAGGTTTTTTATCCAGCGTCGGGACGCGATGCGCATTAAGGATATTATTGTTTTTACGACCTCCTCGAGTACTACCGTCAGAAACACGTAATAGCCCGGCAGACGCAGAACAAACG
>JAAYXM010000232.1 GCA_012515925.1 Clostridiales bacterium | reverse complement strand
TTATCCGGGTTTCAACTGGTATCAGTGGAATGAATTCAGGGAACAGAAGCCGACGCCGAATGAATATTTGGGGAAAATGACTGACCCGATATGGTCGTGCTATCTCGCGGCGGACTACTCCGCGGCGTATGACGCGTTTTTCCCGATGTATGACGACCCTAAAGTAATCTCGTTCTTAACGGACAAAGCAAAAAAAGTGCATTCGGATAATCCGAAGGACACGGCTCGCAGTATTCGCGCAAACATTGAAGACAACCTGCTCAGGGAGATTTATCAGGATGTTATTTACCTCCGGGTTTGCGGAAACTTCGGGATGGCAAAGCGTGCTCTCGCGACGGCGGCAATCTCGCTTGACAGCGTACCGGAAACGGGACGCTGGCTTGAATGGATAGCGAAGCCGGGACCCGACCCGGTGACCGGACGCGGGCCGGAGAACCAGGTAACACCACGCTCGGGAGGAAATCTGTTCCCCAAGCTGCTCACGGGCGTTAAGCGCGACGGCATGGGCGGCGAGGGCGCGCCGGGATATAACAAGCTTTGGCTCGAACAGACAATAGATATGGCCGAGGTTATGGCGCGATACGATAAATCCCCGTTCAACCTGTATGAGAACCCGAGGTTTACCAAGATGTTTTCCGCGTTCATTCCGCTTACGCTCGGCGGGTACTATACCGCGCAAATCGGCGACAGCGGCAGGACCGCGGGAAGCGGGCAAATGCCGGGACTTGACTATCTGGTGCGCGGCTTCGTTTATAGCCGTTCGCCGGTACTCGCACAGGAGATATATCATCTCAACCCGGAGCTTAAGGACCTGATAACCGATTTGTCAATTGAGGCGGACCCGGAGCAGCTTAAAAAGGATATATTAAGCATAATAAAAACGCACGGCGAGAAAAAGAATGAAAACGATATGATGGCCGGGTGGGGATTTGCGGTTTTGCGTGACGGTATCAGAATCGAAGACGAAAACGAAAAGCCGTTAGTTAACACAATAACAGATTTCGGCTTATCGTTTGTCGGCGCGTACGGTCATAAGCACTCGGACGTAAACAATTTGTTTATAGACGCTTTTGGGCTCAACATGTCGCCGGATTTCGGCTATCCCGAGCTTACGGGCGCGCACCCGCATACAACGCAGTGGGTATTCTCAACACTCTCTCATAACTCGGTTATGGTAAACGGACAGTCACAAACCGCCGTGCAGACGCCCGGCAGACCGTTACATTTCGCGGACATGGGTACGCGCGCGCGTGTTTTGGATGTTGACGGAGCGCATACATACTTCTCCGCGGACGAGGGTATCTACCGGCGCACGGTAGTTATGGTCAAGGTGGACGAGGATGTAAGCTACGGTGTGGATTTCTTCCGGGTCAAGGGAGGAAACGACCATATCTACAGCTTCCACTCCCAGTCCGAAAAGATATCGGAAGTGGAAAATCTTAATCCCGAGCCTCAGACGGACGGGGACGGAAACTATATTGGCAGCTACGCGGGAGAAAATATCCCGTGGGGAGACGCCGCCCAGGGACTTCAGGCGCCGCACGGCTCGACATGGCTTGACGAGGTTCGCCGTGATTCTTCGCCGCCGCGCGAATTCGCGGTAGATTTTGAAATAAAGGACTATCTGCGCGTGCTGGACGATTCAAAGGGGCTGCGTCTGCGCATGACCATGCTGAACGACTTTGATTTGAGCGAGTTAGCTCTCGCTAAGGGGACGCCGCCGCGCGTCAAGAACAACGAAGCCGCGGGCATAAGCAAGTTCGAATATGTACTTGCGCGGCGTAAAGGGCGCAATCTCGATTCGCTGTTTACCGCGGTGTACGAGCCGTACAGGAATACGCGCTATCTGCAAAAAATCGAGCAGGTGAAAATCGAGGCAGTCGAGGGCAGGCTCGGTCCCAACGACGCGGCAAAGGCGGTCAGAATAGAACACGCCGGCGGGCACCGCGTGGATTATATCGTGTACTCGACAAATCGCGATATATTGTTTAACGTGGATAACGGCGCGTTTAATTTCCGCGGGTTTATCGGCGTATATACAAAGGTGGACGGCAAGGGTGTTTATACCGCGCTCCATGACGGCGAATTGCTCGACACGTTTACGGCGGATATGCCGCGTGTTACGGGCAAGGTTATGGACTTCACAAAGGAGTTGACGCTTGAAAATTCGATAACCGTTCTGCCTGAGCAGGATATTGACCCGTCACAGCTCGCGGGCAAGTATATATTCATCGACACACGGCCCTCGCCGCAAAACGGCGTATATAAGATACTCGGCGCGACGCCGGGTACGGGCGGTGAAATAGTGCTTGACATCGGCGATGTATCTCCTGTGGCGAACTTCAAAGACACAAGCAATATATACGGTGGATATACATACAGCATTTCGACCGGCATGAGCTTTGAAATACCGCTGTCCAATGTTTTAAACCCCGAGCCTGTGTTTAAACCTATTGAGGATAAGGCGGTTGACGCGAATTCCGAAATCAGGTTCACGGTGTCGGCCGAGAGCCCGGCGGGCAAGGATTTAACATACAGCGCAAAGCTTCTGCCGCGTGGCGCGACGTTTGACCCTGATACTAAAACCGTTACATGGAGACCGGAAAACAGCCAGAAAGGAATACACGTCGTCGCGATTAAAGCCACAGACGGTGAATTGACAAATATACAATACATAAAAGTAACGGTACACAGCGGCACAATAAACAAGAAACCGCCGGTAGAAAACGGCGGCGGCGGTGGACAACAGGGTGGCGGGCAAACAAGTCCC
>JAAYXM010000231.1 GCA_012515925.1 Clostridiales bacterium | reverse complement strand
TATACGCGATGTCCTTTTCGTCGATTTTCTTATAGCCCACGGTTAAACCCTCCCCGCGCTTTTAATTCTTTCTGTAAGCTTTGGCACAATCTCATAAATATCCCCGACTATTCCGTAATGTGCGACTTTGAAAATCGGGGCGTCCGGGTTATTGTTTATCGCGATGATATTATCCGACGCGTTCATGCCCGCGGCAAACTGCACTGTGCCGGAAACACCGCATGTGACAATCAGCTTCGGCCTGACGGTTCTCCCGCTCAAGCCGATTTGCCTTCTGGAATCAAACCAGCCCGCCTCGACAAGCGGCCTTGTTGCCGCCACCTCGGCGCCAAGCGCGTTTGCCAGCTCATAAATCATATTCATATCATCGCGGGTTTTAACGCCTCGCCCAGCGGCGACGATTATATCCGCCTGCTCGAGGCTTTTCGCCTTTTCCTTTTTTTTCGTATGCAATACCTCAATATCCGATTTAAGCATACCTTCATTGACGGGCATAAACGTAATTTTTCCGGTTTCGGTCGCGATTCTTGCCGCGGGCGTCATAACCTTGTAGCGCACGGTCGCCATTTGCGGACGTGAAGCGGGGGTTAAAATTTCCGCCATGATATTGCCGCCGAACGCGGGACGTATCTGCACCAGGTCCGTGTTATCTAAAATATCCAGTATCGTGCAGTCGGCGGTAAGCCCCGTTTTAAACCTCGCCGCGACCCGTGGCGCGAGCTGCCTGCCCACAGGTGTCGCGCCGATAAGTATCGCACACGGTTTATATGTGTTTATATAGCTTTCAAACACCGCGGTGTACGGCTCTATCCGAAACTTCGATAGAGCGGGATAATCGCAGACGATTACCTCGTCGATGCCGTAGTGTAAAAGCTCCCGCGCGTTTTTCTTTATATCGCTTCCTATATACAGGCAATAAACCTTATGCCCGATTTTGCCGGCAAGCTCCTTGGCTTTACAGATGAGCTCGTATGTCACCGGATGGATTTCTCCCGCCTCATGGTCAACGTATACGCAAATACCGTTCCACTTCGACTTGTCGAGCGTCAAATCTTCTTTTTTAAACTCAATCTCGCCGTTTAAGCTCTTTTTGACGCAGAGCATACACATCCTGCAGCCCGCGTTTATTGTTACGTTACCGTCTTTAATCGCGAGCGCGTTAAACGGGCATAGCTTGATAAACCCTTCCTTGTCCGCTATCCTGTCCTGATTTATTAAAAGGCTTCCCATGTTTTATTTCCTTTCATATAAGTTTTAAATCGGAGAGCGTGCTGTATATTTTTCCGGCGAGCTCGTCGCTTGTGCCGTGTATCATCTCGCGCCTGTCGTTTACTTCGGGAGGGAATATCCGCTTAACCCGGGTGGGCGAGCCGTCAAGCCCGTATTTTTCAGGGCCCTTATCGGTAAAATCGTCTAAAGTCAGAATCTTTACGGGTTTGTCTTTGGTTTCGTGTTTTTTTATGTACGACGGCAGTCTCGGCTGGAATATATTTTCGCTCACGCATAACAGGCAGGGGAGCGTAACGCGTATTGTTTCCACGGTGGCGGGCATATCGGTTTTCACGGTAATTTTGTTATCTCGTACATCGATAATCTCCAGAACATTCGCGACGCTCGGGATGTTAAGGTGTTCGCCGATTTCCGGACCTACCTGCGCCGTGTCGCCGTCCGTCGTCTGCTTCCCGCATATAATCAAATCAAAACCGCCCGAGCTCTTTATGCCCTGGGATAAGGCATAGCTTGTGGCCAGAACGTCCGAGCCCGCGAACCTCCTGTCGGAAATTAATATACCGTTGTCCGCGCCCATGCTGTAAGCCTCTTTGATAACATCCTCAGCCTGTCCGGGACCCATTGTGATTACGGTAACGGTTCCGCTGTATTTTTCTTTAAGCCTTAACGCGGTTTCCAGCGCGTAAAGGTCATAAGGGTTGGTTTTCGCATCAAACCCCTCGCGCTTGATAACCCCGGTTACCGGGTCAACCTCAGCCTTGTTGGTTTCGGGCACCTGCTTTACGCATACGATAATATTCATATTCGCCTCCGAAAAAATGGGTATAATAAAATTGGTATTACCAATTTTATTATACCCTAATTCTCTTAAATTGCAATATAAATTATAAAGTTTGACTACGACATAAGGGGGAACACGGAAGGAAAGGATTACAGCCTTACAGATTACTTAAGTTTTCTTTTATTATCCTGCCGTGCTTTTTCAGCGCGGCCTGCGCGGCCTTTAAATCCCTGCTTTTTATCCCGGCTAATATGCCCTTGTGTATTTCGATAAGCCTTGTCTTATTGCTTTCATGCTGTATTATGCTGTGGCGTATGTCGTATATAAAGCTGTCTATAAGATGCGATATCGCGCCGAGCATTTGATTGAGCAAGGCGTTGTTTGACGCTTTTATGATTGCGTAATGAAAATCCTTGTCCAGCTTTGCCGCGCGGGATTCGTCCCGGGTGGTTTCCATTTCGGACAAAATGGCCTCAAGCTCTTTTATGCGCTCGTCGGTGATATTCTCTATCGCGAGCTCAATAGCCTTGTTTTCCAGCGCGTCGCGAAGCTCGCTGATCTGCCGGCCGTCCGTCTGCTGAAGCAGAAACATCATCGACAGGGTTTCGGTTATGCTTTTTTCTATGTTTCCGGTAATATAGTTACCGCCGCCCTGAACGCTTTCGATAACGCCGAGCATTTGCAGAATGCGAAGCCCCTCTCTGACGGATGTCCTGCTTACGCCGATTCTCTTCGCGAGCTCCCGTTCGGGCAAAAGCTTCCCGCCCTTTTTCAGATTCCCTGAGAGAATCTCGGATTTAACATAGTTTATAACACTTTCATGTGTTTTAACGTCCATAGCTTACCTCGGATTCAGAAATTAATAATCTGTTAAGAGTGTAACACAAAACCGCCTGAAAGAAAACATACAATCTCGGATTTGACGTAGATTGCAAGTTAAATTTTGGTATTGTGCCGCTCCTCTCGCCGAGGGGTGGAGCAGCATCTCGGATTTGACTGTTTAATTCATAAGACGTATAATTATAAAAAAGCGAAAGGATACGGCGGATATGACCGGCAAAAACAATATACCGATAATCGTCGAGGATAAATACACGGTTTCCAACTGGTGCAAGGAAACGCTTTTATCCTTAAAAAAAGAGGCGCATAAAAGCAAATTCACGCTTGAAGAAATATCCGCCGGCGATATCGGCGGTCTAAAAGACAAAACCGTTATGATACTGGGTACCGACGGCGCATGGATTGAGAAAACCATTCAAAAAGTATTAAGTCAAAACGCCAAACCGATGCTGCTGTGCGCGGAGCCTATGGATTTTGGCAATAATATTTACAGTATCTCGCCAGACAGAATCGATACGATGATATGCTGCATACGCTACTTATTGGAGGCGGGCCGCAAACAAATCGCGTTGTTCGGGATTAACGAAAAAGCGACGTCCGACGTAATCAAAAGAAAAGCGTTTATAAGCTGCATAAAAGAATTTTCCCTGAATTCATTTACCGAACAGGATATATATTGCAACGACGGGGCAATAGACAAATGCTTTGAGAGCTTTTTGCCGAGCGCGGATAAATATAACGCGGTTATCTGCGCAAACGACGCGGCGGCGATATATTTGATAAACAGGATTAAAGAGTGCGGGAAGACGGTGCCCGGGGATTTGTTCGTTATAGGCAACGGGAACACGAAGCTCGGCAGTATGGTTTCACCGACACTTACGACAATTACGCTGAATGTCATACAGGTGGCGCATCACGCTATCAGGCTGTACAGATATTTGTTCAATCAAAATCCGCTGCATTCGCTGCATGTGACAATTCCCACGGAGATACTTGTAAGGGAAAGCACGGGGGGCTTCAAAGATGAGCAGCTGACATCAAAACAGTCTGATATCCCGAAAAACAATAACAGCGTCAGCGATAAGTTTTTCAGCGACTCGGAAATCAGGGAGTTTTTCATCCTGGAGAATATGTTTAACGACTGTGATAATATAGATTACAGGATAATCAGCGGCCTTATGAACAATAAAAGTCAGGAAAGCCTGGCGGATGAGCTTTATATTTCGATTAATACACTGCAGTACAGAATAAAAAAGATGTATGTTAAACTGGGAATTGGCAGATGGGAGCAGTTTGTAAAGCTGCTTGAAAAATACAGTATAAAACTATAAACCAACGCCGGCATATGATATTTTACGCGAATAAACCGCCTGAGAAAAATTCTTCTCAGGCGGTTTATTACTTTATTTAATTTATTATAAACAAAATAAATAGCTTTGTCAACACAATATTCTTGTTTTGTTTTCCCTTTTTATTCACATTGTGAAAGGGATATACCGCCTATATAATTAAATTGAACATAAGTGACAATCTTTACATAAACCGGAGGCATAAATGTTTGATTTAACAGGCAAAACCGCATTGGTTACGGGCTCCTCGCGCGGGCTCGGAATGGGTATAGCAATCGCTCTCGCGAAAGCCGGCGCGGATATAATCATTAACTACAACAATTCGGAAAACCGGGCGGTTGAAGTAAAAAAGCAAATTGAGGAAACAGGAAAAAAAGCGAGGATTATAAAAGCCGATGTCTCTGACGAGGCTCAGGTTCTGCATATGTTCTCGCAGATTGATAAGCTTGATATTCTTGTCAATAACGCGGGCACGTCGCAGGACAAGGATATCTTCGACATTGAGCTTTCGGACTGGGACAGGATAATAAAAACGAACCTGACAAGCGGCTTTTTATGCTCTAAGGCGGCCATGAAAATAATGAGAGAGCAAAACCACGGCAGGATAATTTTCATTTCGTCGATTGTCGGTGAACGCGGCGCGCTGTTCGGGCATATTCATTACGCCGCGACAAAAAGCGGCCAGCTCGGAATCATGAAAACCCTCGCGCGCACGGGCGCCCAGTATAATATCACGGTAAACGCAATCGCGCCGGGCATTATCGAAACCGAGCTGCTGTACGAGACCCACGGCAAGGACGGGGTGCGCAAGCTTGGAGAGAGCATACTTATGGGACTCGGCAGAGTGGAAGACATAGGCGCCGCCGCCGTATACCTTGCGAGCGATGAGGCGAGATATGTAACGGGCGCGACGCTTGATGTGAACGGAGGCGCGAATATCCTTTGATTATACGTTGGATAGGCCAGGGCGGGTTTATTGTGGATACCGGCGAATGCGTGGTTTTAATCGACCCGTATCTTTCGGACAGCGTACCGGGAAAGCGCTTTATGCCGGTCCCCGCAGAGGTTTTTGAAATTAAGCCCGATGTTATTATCTGTACGCATAACCATGGCGACCATTTAGACTTTGAAACGCTGAAGCGTTTTTTAAATACGGATAAAAGGATAGATATCCTATGTCCTGAAAACGCGTATAACGATGTTCTAAAGTACGGCTTTAAGCAGCATAATTACGTGCTTTTTAACAGACATACCGAATACTCGGTAAAAAACGCGGTGTTTAAGGCGGTTAAAGCCGAGCATTCGGACGGTACCGCAATCGGCGTGATAGTGGAAGCTGACAGGAAAAGCATTTACATAACCGGGGATACGCTTTTTAACAGCGAGATTTTTAATGATATTGAAATAAAACCGGATATCCTGTTTGTCTGCATAAACGGCGAGGGCAACAATATGAACATGGCGGACGCGGCAAGGTTTTCAAAGAGAATCAGAGCGAAAAAGGTTATGCCGGTTCATTGGGGAATGTTTGACAACTTAGATCCCGGAAAATTCGTTAAGATATACGGCAACGCGGAGATACCGGAGTTTTGCGAGAGGATTTACCTATGAAAATAACCGATATAAAAACCTTTGTGGTGGATTGCTACAGGACAAACTGGGTTTTCGTAAAAATATATACGGACGAGGGGATAAGCGGGACAGGCGAGGCGACCCTCGAATACAAGGAAAACGCGGTTTGCGGCGCGGTCCGGGATTTGGAGAGGTATCTTACAGGGAAAAACCCTCTGGATATAGAGGCGCATTACCATAACATATACCGTGACGCATACTGGCGCGGCGGCGCGGTATTGATGAGCGCTTTAAGCGCTGTGGAAACGGCGCTTTGGGATATAAACGCAAGGGCGCTGAACGTTCCTGTTTACAGGCTTTTGGGCGGGAAGGTCAGGGACCGCGTAAAAATATACGTAAACGGCTGGTTTGCCGGCGCGCGGGAGCCCGGGGAGTTTGCCGAACACGCTGAAAAGACAATAAAAAAGGGTATAAAGGCGTTAAAGTGGGACCCGTTCGGCGACGCGTACATGAACATAGAAAACGCGAAGCTTGACAAAGCTCTTAAGAATATAGCCGCGGTACGCGAGGCGGTGGGCTTTGATATTGATTTGTTAATCGAGGGACACGGCAGGTTTAACGTCCCGACCGCGATAAAAATCGCTAAAGAAATCGAGCCGTTTAAACCAGTGTTTTTCGAGGAACCCGTCCCGCCGGACGACCTTGACGCTTTGGCATATGTCCGCGATAAATCGCCGGTCTCAATCGCCGCGGGCGAGAGACTGTATACAAGAAGGGCGTTTAAAGAGCTCTTCGAAAAACGCGCGGCGGACTACATACAGCCGGATATCAGCCACGCGGGCGGGATAATGGAATTGCGGAAAATCGCGGCTATGGCGGAAGCTTATTATCTGTCGTTCGCGCCGCATAACCCGAGCGGGCCTGTGGCAAGCGCGGCTGCTTTACAGCTTGCGGCATGTACGCCGAATTTCGAAATTTTAGAAATAATGGCGACGGACGTTCCGTGGAGAAAGAGTATAACCAATGAAAAGCTTATCTATAATGATGGTTATATCGAGATTCCCGACAAGC
>JAAYXM010000230.1 GCA_012515925.1 Clostridiales bacterium | reverse complement strand
CGGTAATACTAAGTTCGAGGATATAAAATATCTGGACATTGACATTGAAAAAATAAAGAATAAATGTGACGGGCTGCTTAAGGAATATGACACCGCAAGCGCCGCGCGCAAGGCGGAAATATACCGCGAATTCGAGAAGCTAAACCGCGACTATGATACCGCAGTTACGATGACCTCAATTAATACCGAGCGGGATGTTAAAAATGAAAAGTATCTCAGAGATAAGATTGCTCTGCCGGAAATCGGCAATTTAATCAGTGAAAAAGAACTTGAGCTTTACGAAAAGATGGTAAAGGACCCGGACGATGAGCTTTTTGATATTCTCGGCATTCCCAGAGATGATCTTGAACGCCCCGAGTCCCCGCTTGATGATGAATTAATAGAGCTTTTCACCGAGGAAAGCCGCCTGGAAAATGAATTTAATGATTTTATGTACGGCACGGTGATTTACAAGGAAGGCGATGTTTCTTACTCGCTTTCCGACGCACAATACTCGGACAACGAAAAAGCATACAGAAAAGCGTTTGAGTATTATGAAAGAAATTATAAGAAACTCGGAGATATTTTTGATGCTCTGGTTGATGTGAGAACAAGGCTCGCGAATTATTACGGCCTTCTCAATTATGTCCAAATCGGATATTTGCGCTCCGGCAAGAATAACTATTCTCCGGATGATACCGAGGTTTTCAGAAACGAGGTCAAGAAATATCTTGTACCCCTGCTTAAAAAAATAAGGGAAGCACGCGACAACGAGAATACCGCGTACATATTCCCGGATATAGAGGAAATCGACGCCTCGCGCGACATTATAGCTGAATTAAACGAGATATTCAAAGACATGTCGCCTCAAACCAGACAGGCAATGAAATACATGCAGGATTACAACATGTTTGACCTGGAGCCCAGAGCCAACAAGAGCTCGACCGGCTTCTCAACCATTATTAAAGAATACCTGTCACCGTTCATGTTCATGAATTCCAACAGCGGCTATAGCAATTTTTCAACATTTACACACGAATTCGGACATTGCTTCCAAGCCTTCCGCACATACACCGAGAACTATACTCCGTCGATTGCGCCGGATACGGCGGAAATAGCGTCCCAGGGCATGGAAGCCTTGATGACCAATGCTTACGGCGTTCTGTTTGATGAAGAATCCGCGAAGCAATATGAGCTTTGGTTGTTGTATGATTATATTTACAGTATAGTCAGCACAAGCATGATTGATGAATTCCAGATAGAGGTGTATAAAAAACCGGATATGACGGTCGAACAGCGCAACAGTCTGTATATTAAAATCAGAAACGAGTATTTTGACAAGTACCCTCCAAATGTCTATAATGCATTCGGAAAAGGCATTATATGGGATAACGCATTCCATATTTATTGCGCACCGTTTTACGCGATAGACTACGCGCTTTCAGCCACAACCGCGCTGCAAATCTGGAATATGGCTAAGACGGATTTTGACTCGGCGTTTGAAACGTATATGAGGGTTGTCGAATCGCCGTTTACCCCTCTGGGTATTGAAGCCGTCTGCATTTTCGCGGGACTGAATAACCCGTTTGAGGAAGGATTGCTGGAGTCGGTTTCCGAAATGCTGACAAGCAAGTTCAAAAAGAGCGACACCGCCAAAAAAGCCGCATAACAAAGTATTAAAAAAGCGGGTATTGTTCGGAAGACCGAACAATACCCGCTTTTTTTTTCAATTATCTTTTTACCATGCTCATTGCGTTTTCGGCGGTTTTCCTGTTTACGGCGCCGGAATCCACGAGCTTTTCGAGCAACGTCTTGTTCGAGCGCGCAAGCTTCGCGTTAAGCGAGCGATACGACAAATAAATCATATGGTCGCGCAAAAACCGGCCGCCCATGATATAGTTTTTCTCCTCCGCAGTAATCACTCCGAATTTAACCGCGCTGTCCATAGCGGAATCCCACTTGAAATCGCCCTTTAAATCATCATATCCGAGCGCGCGCAGGATAAACGTCATATAATGATTCGCGCTCGTCGCGCCGCCGGCGTCAAACCTGTCAAGCGCGACGCCGTTCGCGTAACCCATTTTATACGCGTATCCGATATACTTTTGCGCCCACGCGTCGATATCCTTAAACGGATGGGAGTATTCGCGCGATAGCGCGATATCCTCCTCGGCAAGCAGCCGTATCAGCATCGTGACCGATTCGGCACGCGTATTCGCGCGGGCAAGCTCCATACCCTTCGCGGCGCCGCGGACAAGCCCCATTTCATAAAGCGCGTACGCCATATCGTAGTTTCGCGGCAGATGCCGCGCGGAGCTTTTGCCGTAGCTCCCCTCAATTAAAAAGCCCGCCGTGTCGGAAGAAACGCGAATCTCCGCGCCGTTTTCCGGGCACAGATAAGCCGTGTTCTGACTTAATTTAGCCGGTTTTTTGATCTCAATACCTTTTGTAATGTCAACCAGGCTTCCGGCATGTATCTCGGCGGAGCCGCGGTTTAAAATCATCAATGTGCCCGCGGTTCCGGAATACACATCGTCAAAAGACGCGTCAACGCCCGAAAGATGCGGGTTTCTGAACATGAACCTCTCGGATTTTCTCTGCAGCTCGCCTAAAACCCTGTCCGCGATATTTTTGATTCTCGCGGCATTCGAGAATTCGTATGTAATTTTTTTTGAAACATCCGAAAACTCGGAATCAGTGTCAATTTTCCGGAAAGCCTTGTCAACGGACGACCTGACCGAGTCGAGAAGCTCCGGAAGCCATATATCATTGATATGGCTTTCGGTCACAACCGGGTCTGACGCCGTACCGCCCGAGGCATATGAATACCAGATACAGCCCGCCGCGGCAATCGCGGCAAAAACCGCGCAGCATATTCTTCGCATGAAGAATCTAACCTACTTTCAATCCGTAATCCTGAAGCAGAGCGTCATCAAGCTGTCCGAAAAATGAACATCCTCAACAGTAACGTTCTCATCGCCGATCCGCAAATCCAGATTCGTAAAATTCCATATTCCTTTTACACCGAGCCGCACCATATGCTCCGCGATTTCGCGCGCGTACGCCTTCGGCAGCGTTAGCACCGCGACCTCAAACGGATTTTCGGCATAAAACGCGTCAAGCTCCGAAACATCCAGTACGGGGATTTTATTTAAGACCTTTCCGACAATCGCTTTATCGGTGTCAAACGCCGCAATCATGGTAAAGCCGCATTGGTAGAAGTCAAAATTATTGATAAGTGCCCTGCCGATATTGCCGACACCGATAATTATCGCCTTGTGTTTCCTGTTAACGCCGATAATCGAAGCAATTTCCGAGTGCAGTGTGTCGACGTTATAGCCGTATCCCTGCTGGCCGAAGCCGCCGAAGCAGTTGAAATCCTGCCTGACCTGCGAAGCCGTAAGCCCCATGCTCTCGGCAAGCTTTCGCGAGGATATCTTTGAGACCCCTTCGTTTTTCAAGTCGTTAAGATACCTGTAATACTTAGGCATTCGGCGTATGACCGCCATTGAAATCCTTCTGGACATAGTAGCCCCCCTTAAGCAGGTTTTATTCGAGCTTACTCATGACATAATCCGCGAACTCCTCGCATGTGGCGCCGGTATCGCGCCCGGTGATAACAAGTCTTCTCTCTTCATACATACATATGTCCAAAGCGCGCTCAAGCTTTTCGGACAGCGCCGTTTCGCCGATATGCGTAAGCAGCAGGACGGCTGCGCGCAGTACGCTGCACGGGTCCGCGTATTTTTCGCGGCCCTCGGCAACCATTCTGGGCGCCGAACCGTGTATCGCCTCAAACATCGCGTAACGCTTGCCGACGTTAGCGCTGCCCGCCGTACCGACTCCGCCCTGGAACTCCGCCGCCTCGTCGGTGAGAATGTCGCCGTAGAGATTCGGCAGCAAAAAGACCTGAAAATCGCGGCG
>JAAYXM010000229.1 GCA_012515925.1 Clostridiales bacterium | reverse complement strand
CAATCAATATCTGTTTTCAGGGCTTCCGCGATGCTGCGACGCATTTTATCAGTATACGGGGCGAGCTTCGGCTTTTCGGCGATTATTGTCGAGTCGATGTTTAACACCTCATAGCCGTTTTCTTCAAGCCGCGCGTAAACCTCCGACAAAAGAACCATACTGGCCGCGTCTTTATACTTCATGTCCGTGTCGGGGAAAAGCTTTCCTATATCGCCGAGAGACGCGGCTCCGAGAAGGGCGTCCGCGACCGCGTGCGCGAGGACATCCGCGTCGCTGTGACCGTGAAGGCCGTAATCGAAAGGGATTTCAACGCCGCCTAAAATCAGTTTGCGACCGGAAACCAGTCTATGTACGTCATAACCGTGTCCTATTCTCATGTTTTCGCCTCTCTGCTTCTTATAATCGATTCAACCAACAGGATATCCTCGGCAGTTGTTATTTTTATGTTTTCATATTCGCCGCGGCTTAAAACAACCTTCATGCCTAAAAGCTCCACCGCCGAGCAGTCGTCGGTTATCGAAAGATTTTTTTCCGACGCCTGTGTCAGCGCGGCATAGATAAGATTTCGCTCAAACACCTGCGGTGTCTGTATCGCGAACAGATTTTCCCGCGGAAGCGTTTTTGAAACTATATTGCCGCTCGCGAGCTTGATTGTATCCTTTACCGGAACGGCGGGAGCCGCGGCGCTCCATTTTGAAGCAAGCGTTATTGTTTCCTCAATGATTCTCCCGCTGACAAGCGGGCGCGCGGCGTCATGAATCGCTATTAAACCGTGCTTCCTGCCTGTATGCTTTATCCCGGCAAGGACGGAATCAAGACGGGTTTTGCCGCCTTCTACGACATGTGTCGCCTTCTCAATGCCGTACTCCGCGCACAAACGGGAAATATCGGAAATATCGCTCTCCCGCGCGGAAACAACAATCTCGTCTATTAACTCCGAGCTTTGCAGCGCTTTTAGCGTGATTACGATAACGGGCATGCCGCAGACTTCATAAAAGAGCTTGTTTATCCCTTGCATGCGGCTTGACATACCCGCCGCGGGAACAACGGCCGCACATCGTATTCTTTTTTTCACCCGTACTTTCCCTCCAACGGTTTTTTAATAAAAAAACCCCGTTTTGAATACGATATAAAAATAATACTCAAAACGGCGGAATTATATTTTAAGCTGAAATACCTTTATACGTTTACAACCGAGACGGCGGTATTTATTTCATCCTCGATTTCCTCGTAGCTGCAGTCCTTGGCAAGCACAAGCTCGGATATAAGAATCTGTTTAGCCGAATGGAGCATTTTCCGCTCGCCGGTGGACAGCCCGTGTTCCTGGTCGCGAATCATAAGACCTTTAACCACCTTGGCAACCTCTTCAAGGTCGCCGCTTTTAATCCGCAGTATGTTCTCCCGGTAACGCTTATTCCAGTTTTGAGTCATATCAACGTCGATTGTGGAAATCAAGCTTATAATCTCTTCGGCTTTTTTTTCGTCAACAATTCCCCGCATACCGATTTCATCGCAGTTATTTGTGGGAACCATGATTACCATACCGTTTGTCGGGAGCTTGAGAACAAAGTATTCCCGGGTCAATCCGTTTATTTTTCTCTCCACTATACTGTCGATTACTCCGGCGCCATGCATGGGATGGACAATTTTATCGCCGATGGTGAACAAAAGAAACCGCCTCCAAAATATTTATCATATGTTATATTATACTCCATATTCCTGAATTAATCAACCTGATTGGCCTTAAATTCGAAAACAGGCTGATTTCATACATATTTATAACGTAAAAAAATGCAAAGCATACCTTCGCTTTCCCCTTACCCTTTTGGGGATGAAGTAAAACAGGGCGGCAATTAAACACTTAATACACTCATTGCAATAAGCATAAAATCCCCGCCCGCGAAAGCGGACAGGGAGCGATTTCCGGTGTCATACTATGCCGGAGAGCGCCTTGTCTATGGCTTCGTTGACTTCTTTGTCCAGGCCGTGCTTTACAAGGCGGGCCTTGAAACGGTAAAGTGTTGAAGCGGCGGGCGCCTGTTCCTCTATAAAATTAATGCGCATAAATCTGCTCATGGAGTAGCTGTCGTATATAGCTTCCTCTATCCCGGAATCGGACAGACCGAATACTTTCTGCAGGACAAGCATTCTGAGCATTGTTTCGATGCCGATAGCCGGCCTTCCGAACCTTGCGCTCGGATAGAACGGCGCTATAGCCCTGACGCATTCATCCCACGGTATCGCGCGGTCGGCGGCGTCAAGCAGCTTGTCGCGCTTTGTTCTGCGTCGGCGATTTAAATATTCAATATCGGCAAAGCTCTTCTGCATT
>JAAYXM010000228.1 GCA_012515925.1 Clostridiales bacterium | reverse complement strand
TGTCACGGTTAAAGCCGTATTTCCCGTCACCGAGGAGCGGGGTTCCGGCATCCGCCATTTGCGCTCGTATCTGATGCGTCCGCCCCGTAATAAGCTCGCATTCGACTAATGACAGGCCACCGCGCGTAATAAGGGTTTTGTATTTCATAATCGCGGCTTTAGCGCCCGGCTGAGGGGATTTTTTGACATAGACGCGGTTATTGACGGAATCCTTTATTATATATCCCTTCAGTGTTCCGGACGGGGGAGCGGGTCTTCCGTGAACTATGCAAAGATAGAACTTTTTAATTTCGCGGTTTTTGATTTTTTCGTTGATTATTCGCAAAGACTCGGCGTTTTTCGCGGCTATGACGAGACCGCCGGTATTTCTGTCGATTCTGTTGCATAACGCGGGCGCGAAGGAATTTTCAAAGTCGGGGTTCCATTCTCCTTTGGAGTATAAATGCGCCTGTATCTGCGCGATAAGCGTGTTCGACTCGTTCTGATTTCCGGCGTGCACCGATACACCTGCCGGCTTGTCCGCAATCAATATGTTTTCGTCTTCGAATACAATATTGAAATCCGGACGGATATCCCTGAAATCAGATTCGGTTTTACCGTCGAAAAACTCATCGTTTAAGTAAACGCTTACGGTATCCCCCTCAAGGATTCTGTCGTCGGCCCGTGCGCGTTTCCCGTTAAGCTTTATTTTTTTAAGTCTAAGGCACTTAAACAGCATTGAATCGGGAAGATTGGGCATGGCTTTACGGAGAAATTTATCCATGCGTTTTCCGGAATCGTTTTTATTTATAATAAACTCTTTCATGTTTTACGTCCTTTCGGAGGCTTCTGAGTATTAATTATTATAACATATAAATTCATATTTAAATAGACCGCATAAAAAGAGCGGGAAACCTTAATTGATTTGATTTTATCTGTGTTTATATTGTGAAAGGCGATAAAAATCGAATAGATGTTTGAAACGAACATATTTTGAAAAATACTTGCAATTATAATGAATATACGTTATAATGCATACATACCAACCTCGGAAAATGTTTGAATCTAACATCGGGGGTATGTTAATGACTAACAGAAGAAAACAAATTGACGATTATATTCAGCTTAATCAGGTAGTCGGTTTAAGCGAGCTTAAGGCGCTCGTGCCGGATGTTTCCGAAATGACTATCCGGCGCGATCTCGAAGCCCTCGAAAAGGATGGGCGGATTATACGGGTGCACGGCGGCGCGAAATCAATCTCCTCGATTAATCATCTCGTTGAGGATGTCTTTTCAAAACGCAGCGCCGTGAATACCGAAAAAAAGTACGTAATCGGACAGAAAGCGGCCGGGTTTATCAAACCGGAAAGCTCCGTTTATATCGATGCGGGAAGCACCACGATGGAGCTCGCGAAATCCATACCGGACGTACGCCTTTTGATTATGACAAGCGGGCTTAATATCGCGATTGAGCTTTTGCGTTTAAAAAACTGCGTTGTCAATATCATCGGCGGCGAGGCCAACCGCAACAGCATATCGATTGCCGGCCCGCAGGCGGTCGCGAGTATTTCGAATTTAAATATCGATATCGCTTTTATCGCCGCCACCGCGTTCTCAACCGAGACGGGCTTTTCCTGCGGGAATATCCATGACTGCGATTTGAAACGCAGGGTGCTTAAGAAATCAAAGCTTCGGGTGCTTCTTATGGACAGCAGCAAAATAAACCATACGATGCCGTATACGTTCGCCGCACCCGAAGATATCGACGTCCTTGTATCGGACGATGATCTGCCTGAGGTATACAGGGAGTTTTTCAAAAACAAAAATATAAAAGTAATATAAATTATAAAGTGAGTGGTTTATTATGAAAACGAGGGCTGTCAGACTTTACGGAAAGAAAGATTTAAGACTTGAGGAATTTGAACTTCCGGCAATCGGAAAGGACGAAATCCTCGCCAAAGTGGTAACCGACAGTATTTGCATGTCAAGCTACAAGGCGGCCGTGCAGGGCGGCGACCACAAGCGCGTTCCCGATAACGTAAGTGAAAACCCGGTTATAATCGGGCATGAATTCTGCGGCGTGATAGTTGAGGTCGGAGAGAGCTGGAAGGAAAGGTTCAAGCCGGGCGATAAATTCTCGATTCAGCCCGCTTTAAACTACAAGGGGAGTCTTGAAGCGCCGGGATATTCCTATCAATATGTCGGCGGCTGCGCGACTTACGTGATACTGCCCGCCGAGGTAATGACTCAGGACTGCCTGCTTGAGTATAACGGCGGCGCTTATTTCCACGGCTCGCTTTCGGAGCCGATGTCGTGCATCGTAGGGGCCTTTTACGCGTTTTATCATACGAAACCCGGCGCGCGCGGACACGATACGGGCATAAAGCCGGGCGGAAATTTTCTGCTATCCGCGGGCGCGGGGCCTATGGGGCTCGGCTCGATTGATTACGCGGTTCATTCGGACAGAAAACCCGGGCTTCTTGTTGTTACGGATATAGATGATGATAGACTGGCCCGCGCGGCTTCGCTTCTGACTGTTGAGGAAGCGGCAAAAAACGGCGTACGGCTTGTGTATGTAAACACCGGAAAGCTTCAGAACCCGGAGGAGTATTTAATGAGTCTTACCGGCGGCCACGGATATGACGACGTGCTTGTGATGGCGCCCGTAAAACCCGTCATCGAGCTTTCCGACCGTGTGCTCGCGCATGACGGATGCTTGAACTTCTTCGCGGGGCCGACGAAAAAGGATTTTTACGCTGAGGTTAATTTCTATAACGTGCATTATTCGGCGACGCATTTAGTCGGCACATCCGGCGGAAGCACGCAGGATATGCGCGAATCCCTTGAAATGATGGAGAAGGGAAAGCTAAACCCCGCGGTTATGATAACACATATCGGCGGGCTTGACAGCGCGGTTGAGACAACGCTTAAGCTACCCGAAATACCGGGCGGAAAAAAACTTATTTACACGCATATAAATATGCCGCTGACCGCGATTGCCGATTTTGAAAAGCTCGGGGAAGCCGACCCGTTATTTAAGGAGCTTCACAGGATTGTATCGAAAAACAACGGCTTATGGTGTGAAGAAGCCGAAAAATACTTACTTGCCGTGAAGGGAGAAAAATAAAATGGCAAACGCCGTGATTATGCCGAGACAGGGACAATCGGTCGAAAGCTGTATTATTACAAAATGGCACAAGAAGGTAAACGATAAGGTTGAAGCCGGCGACGTATTGTTTTCGTACGAGACGGACAAGGCGAGCTTTGAGGAAGCCGCGAAGGTTGGCGGAACAATGCTCCATATCTTTTTTGATGAGGGTGACGACGTACCCTGCCTTGAAAACGTATGCGTAATCGGAAACCCCGGCGAGAGCTTTGAGGAGTTCAAGCCGAAATCGCAGGATAAAGATGAGACTCCCGCGAAAGCCGTTAAGGCGGAAGCGCAAATACCCGTTCAGGTACAAAAAACCGCGGACGACGCGGATACAACAAGGATTTCACCGCGCGCCAGACGGCTCGCGGACAAGGTCAACGCGAATCCCGAAATGGCGGAGCCCACGGGCCCGCACGGAAGAATAATCGAGCGCGATATCGAGCGTCTTGTGTCCGAAGGAAAACTCGCAACCTTCGCGGCAGGCGGCGCGGACGAAATACCGAATATTTCCGGAACGGGCCTGGGCGGCAGGATAACAACAGCGGATCTTGCGGCAAAGGTAACAAAATCGGATATGCCCGAGGTTGAGGAGATTAAGCTTTCAAATATCCGAAAGCTTATAGCAAAATCCATGCACAGCTCGCTTTCTGAGATGGCGCAGCTTACGCTTAACGCGTCCTTTGACGCGACGTCGATACTCGAATACCGAAAGTTGTTAAAGCAAAAAGGCGAAGCCATGGGCATGCAGAACGTCACGATAACAGACATGATACTGTTCGCGGTATCGAGGGTGCTTTTAAACCACAGGGAGTTAAACGCGCATCTTACAGACGACAGCTTACGGCTGTTTAAAGACGTGCACCTCGGAGTTGCGACGGACACGCCTCGCGGGCTCATGGTGCCGAATATATTTAACGCAAACAGTCTGTCTCTCGCGGAGATTTCGGAGGAGTCCAAAAGAATAACCGGAATGTGCAAAGCCGGCTCCTGCAGCCCGGATTTGCTCTCCGGCGGAAGCTTTACCGTTACCAACCTCGGAAGTCTCGGCATCGAGAGCTTCACACCTGTAATAAACCCGCCGCAGACCGCGATTTTAGGTGTTTGCGCGGTGGTAAACCGCGTACGCGAGGCTGAAGGAAAAACACAGGTTTACCCGGCCATGGGTATTTCTGTTACATTCGACCACAGGGCGGTTGACGGCGCTCCCGTTGCGAGGTTTATGCAGGAGCTTTGCCGCGCGCTCGAGAATTTCCCGATGCTGTTAGGTAAATAAGGGGGCAATTCATGATGTATGATTTAATTATTCTCGGCGGCGGTCCCGCCGGATACCTCGCGGCTGAACGCGCGGCCGGGGATGGGCTTTCCGTTACTTTAATCGAGAAAACCGCTTTGGGCGGCGAGTGCTTGAACCGCGGCTGTGTTCCCACGAAAACACTGCTCAACTCGGCTAAAATATTCGACTACTCAAAGCACGGAAAGGATTACGGCGTACACTTCGAAAACGCGGTATTCAATCATGGCGAGGTTTTAGCGCGTAAAGACAAGGTTGTCAAAAGACTTGTCACGGGCATAAAAGCCGCGCTTAAGGCGCTTAATGTCAGGATTGTCGAGGGTGAGGGTCAGATTATCGGAAAGACCGACGGCTTTAACGTCAAGGTCGGCGAGGATATATACGCGGGCAAAAACCTTATTATCGCGACGGGTTCTATACCCGCGATACCGCCGATTCCCGGACTTGAAGAGGCTTTAAAATCCGGCCTCGCGGTTACAAATCGCGAGATGCTCGAAATAAAGGAAATTCCCGAAAAATTAGCTATTATCGGCGGCGGGGTAATCGGGCTTGAGTTTGCTTCCTACTTTAACTCGGCGGGAAGCGATGTCACGGTTATCGAAATGCTGCCATATATCGCCGGCGCGACCGACCGCGGCATTTCGGATATCCTGCTTAAGACTTACGCAAAACGCGGTATTGACTTTAAGCTGGACGCGAAGGTTACGGGCATCACGAAGGACGGGGTTGAGTACGTGCAGAACGGCGAAAAACAGAGTATTGCCGCGGACCGCGTGCTTGTATCAATCGGGCGTCGTCCGAATACCGCGGGAATCGGGCTTGAAAGCCTCGGTGTCGAGACTTCACGCGGCGCGATAGTAACGGACGAGTTTTGCAGGACGAATATCCCGGGCGTGTATGCCTCGGGTGACGTAAACGGAAAATCAATGCTCGCGCATACCGCGTATCGCGAAGCCGAGGTCGCTATAAAGCATATCCTCGGGAAGCGCGATTATATGCGGTATAACGCGATTCCCGCCGTAATCTACACAAACCCCGAGGTCGCGGGCGTCGGCGAAACCGAGGAGAGCGCGAAGGAAAAGGGCATTGATTATATTAAGTCCGAAGTAAGCATGATGTACAGCGGACGCTATGTGGCGGAAAACACAGAATACAACGGAATATGCAAGGTGCTTGTCGAGAAGAAAACAGGTAAAATCATCGGCGTGCATTTAATCGGCTCATACGCGTCGGAGATAATAATATCCGGCGCCATGATGATTGAATGCGAAATGCGCGTTTCAGACGTAAAGGAATTGGTATTCCCGCATCCGACGGTTTCGGAGATTATACGGGAAGCTATATTTAAACTATAGAAAACAAAGGAAGGTTACTATGCCAAAGTCACAATTTTTAGACCCGAACGAACTCAGAAAGAGCGGAAAGATTAAATTCAAGGACATACCCGTCAACACATACAGCAAGACAGTAGAGGAAGAAAGCAAAAACTACACAAAGCGGGATTTCATGCGGATTTACCGGGATATGGCGATAATCCGCGAGTTTGAGACAATGTTGTACGAGATTAAGACGAAGAACAACTACAACGGCGTCGAATACAGCAATCCGGGTCCCGCGCACCTGTCAACCGGTCAGGAGGCCTCCGCCGTAGGACAGGCATATATACTTGATAAGGACGATTTCATATTCGGCTCACACAGGAGCCACGGCGAAATACTCGCCAAGGGCTTGTCCTGTATCGAAAAGATGGACGAAAAAGAGCTTTATTCGATAATGGAGGGCTTTTTCGGCGGCGAAATTCTAAGAGTGGTGGAGAACTTACGTAAAAACAGCGGGGACGTTAAGGAGCTTGCCGTTGATTTCCTGGTTTACGGCGCTCTTGCCGAGATTTTCGCTCGAACCACGGGCTTTAACCGCGGGCTCGGCGGGTCTATGCACGCGTTCTTTACACCGTTCGGCATTTACCCGAACAACGCCATAGTCGGCGGGTCGGGGACCATCGCGCTCGGCGGCGCGCTGTATAAAAAGATAAACGAAAAGAACGGTATCGTCATATGCAATATCGGAGACGCGTCCTTAGGCTGCGGCCCGGTATTGGAGGCGCTGAACATGTCTGTGATGGACCAGTTTACCAAGCTTTGGCAGGGAAGTCATAAAGGCGGGCTCCCGATTATATTCAATATATTCGATAACATGTACGGCATGGGCGGCCAGACCTACGGAGAAACGATGGGCTACGGCCAGCCCGCAAGACTCGGAGCGGGCTTTTCGCCGGAGCAGATGCACGCCGAGAGGGTCGACGGGTACAACCCGCTCGCGGTTATCGACGCTATGCGCAGAAAAAAACAGCTTATAGACGAAAAGAAGGGCCCCGTGCTGCTTGATGTACTGACATACCGCGTCACGGGACACTCGCCGTCCGACGCGTCAAGCTACCGTACACAGGAGGAGATTGACGCCTGGATTAAGCATGACGTGCTCGAAGAATACAGCGGGAAGCTGATTAACGCGAAAATCGCGCCGAAAGAGGAATTTGACGAAGTAAGGTCCCGCGTGCGTGAGCTTATAACAAGGATATGCGCCGCGGCGGTGGACGAGAAGATATCGCCGAGGATGGATTTAATACGCGACCCGCAGGCGATAGAGAAGCTGATGTTCTCGAATACCAAGCTTCCTAAGCTTGATGAACGTAAACCCGACGTGCTGATGCCAAAGTCCGAGAATCCGAGGGTACAGCAGATTGCGCGCAAGGTGCGGTTCGGTCTTGACGAAAACGGAAAGCCCGTATCCAAAAACAGGGTTTATCAGTTAAGAGACGGGATTTTCGAGGCTATTATCGATAAATTCTACGAGGACCCGACGCTTGTAGCGTACGGCGAGGATAACCGCGACTGGGGCGGGGCCTTCGCGGTATACCGCGGGTTAACGGAAGCTTTGCCGTATCACAGATTATTCAACGCTCCGATTTCAGAAGCCGCGATTGTGGGAAGCGCCGTAGGTTACGCGATGTCCGGCGGGCGCGCGATTGCGGAACTTATGTATTGCGACTTCTTAGGGCGCGCGGGCGACGAGGTGTTCAACCAGCTGTCAAAATGGCAGTCCATGAGCGCGGGTGTGCTTAAAATGCCCGTTGTGCTGAGGATTTCGATAGGCTCAAAATACGGCGCGCAGCATTCTCAGGACTGGACCTCGATGATTGCGCACGTTCCCGGTTTAAAATGCGTGTTCCCGGCGACGCCATATGACGCGAAGGGGCTCATGAACTCGGCTTTAAACGGCAGCGACCCGGTGGTGTTCTTTGAAAGCCAGAGGATATACGACGTCGGCGAACTGTTCCATGAGGGCGGCGTGCCCGAGGGCTATTACGAGGTCGAGATAGGCGAGCCTGACGTTAAAAAAGCAGGAAGCGACATTACGATACTGTCAATCGGCGCGACTCTTTACCGCGCGCTTGACGCGGCGCGCATACTTGAGGAGAATCACGGTGTTTCCGCCGAGATTATCGACGCGAGGTCTATTGTACCGTTTAATTATGATAAGGTGATAGAATCCGTTAAAAAGACGGGGAAAATAGTGCTCGCGAGCGACGCGTGCGTCCGCGGCTCTATATTAACGGATATGGCGAGCATGATAACCGAATGCTGCTTTGATTATCTTGACGCGCCGCCCGTGGTTGTCGGCGCGCGCAACTGGATAACCCCGTGCCATGAGCTTGAAGACGAGTTCTTCCCGCAGGCGGATTGGATTATAGACGCGATTCATCAGAAAATCATGCCGCTGCCGGGGCATACGGCAAACCGGAATTTCACCGAAAACGAAATGCTTCGCCGGGCGAGGTACGGTGTATGATATTCATCGTTCTTGAAAGCAAGGACTGTTATTTTAACCTCGCGGCCGAGGAATATCTGCTTAGAACCCGAAACGACGATATATTCATGCTTTGGCAGAACGACAATACAATCGTCGTCGGGAAAAACCAGAATACGCAGTCGGAGATAAACCCTGAGTTCGTAAAGGAAAATAACATCAATGTCGTCCGCAGGATTACGGGCGGCGGCGCGGTATATCACGATTCGGGAAACCTCAATTTTTCGTATATAACCAATACGGAAGGCGAGTGGAAGAGGGATTTTAAGGCGTTTACGGTCCCGGTCGTAAACGCGCTGAAAAAGCTTAGGTTAAGCGCGGAATGTACGGGCAGAAACGATATTACGATATCCGGCAGAAAAATCTCGGGAAACGCCCAGACAATCATAAAAAACAGGATTCTGCATCACGGTACGATTTTATTTGATTCTGATATGGGCGTTTTAAGCCGTGCCCTGTGTCCGGACAACGAAAAAATCAAAAGCAAGGGTATTAAATCCGTTTCCGCGCGTGTCGCGAATATATCGGACTTTCTTGAACGAAAAATAACGGTATCCGAGCTGATACAGAGAATCCGCGACGAGGTGTTCGGCTCAATAAACGATGTAAAGGACTATTGCTTAACAGAAGATGATATCAGCGAAATAAACGCGCTGGCGGACTCTAAATACCGTACGTTTGAATGGAACTACGGCTATTCTCCGAAATACAATTTCCGTCAGAAAAAGTATTTCGAGAGCGGTACAATCGAGGTTTATCTGGACGTTTCCGACGGCATCATAACAACCGCTAAAATCTACGGCGATTTTTTCGGTATCCGCGACGTTTCGGAGCTTGAATCGGCTTTGCTCGGCGCGCGGCATGAATACGACGCTCTTTATAACGAATTAAAGAGTTTTGAGCTCTATAAGTATTTCGCGGGCGTTACAATCGACGAACTTATGAAAGTATTGGTATGAGAAAGGATTTTCTATGAATGCAGTTATGTACGGCGCCGGCAATATCGGGCGCGGGTTTATAGGCGAGCTGTTTTACCGCTCGGGATACCGTATAGCGTTTATCGATGTAAACTTGGAAATAATAAACGCGCTCAATGAGAAGGGCAAGTATACCGTAGAGGCTGTTTCAAACGACGGAAGCCGGGAGATTGAAGTATCCGGCGTGTCCGGCGTAAACGGCATGGACGCAGCTGCGGTGTCGGGCGCGATTGCGAAAGCGGATATAATGGCTACCGCCGTGGGCGTAAACATTTTGCCGAGAATCGCCGGAAACATTGCGCAGGGGCTGAAAACACGCTTTGACGGCGGGAATTTTTCGTATTTTAATATAATCATCTGCGAAAACATGATTGACGCGGATAAGTTTCTGCGAGAGGCTGTAAAGGAAAAAATCGGCGATGATTACAAAGATAAGGTGGATGAGCTTGTCGGCTTTGTCGAGGCTTCTATCGGAAGGATGGTGCCGATTCAGACGCCGGCTCTTACAAATAACGATATACTGCGTGTATGTGTCGAGCCGTTTAATACCTTATATACCGACAAAAACGGTTTTCGCGGAGCTGTCCCGGAAATAGTCAGTATGGAAGCGTGCGCGCCCTTTGATTTGTACATCAAGAGAAAGCTTTATATCCATAACATGGGGCATTCGATGACCGCG
>JAAYXM010000227.1 GCA_012515925.1 Clostridiales bacterium | reverse complement strand
CCTGAAAACCTCATAATGAAGCTCCGGTGAAACAGAGTGTCCGACGGGGTTTCCCAGGACAGCGAAGGTTTTTCGTTTAGGGTTAAAGCTTTTTAGCTTGTTTATATCGTAAATCATATTACCGCCTCATCTCGTCAAGCTGAATAAATCCTCGTAAAATCCCGGGTAGGACACACCGCACGCCTCATGGTTTTTAATCACGGAAGTCCCGCGCGCGTTTAACGCGAGCACTGACATTGCCATGGCAATCCTGTGGTCCCCGAACGAGTCAAATTCCGAGGCGCGAACCGGATTTCCTCCGTTTATAATAAACCCGTCCGCCGTCTCAAATATATCGACGTTGGCTTTTTTGAGCTCGCTTACAATACTTTTAATCCTGTCCGTCTCCTTATGCTTTAGCTCCGATGCGCCGGAAATAACGGTTTTTCCGGTGGCGAACGCCGCGGCAGCCGCTATGGCGGGTATTTCGTCTATAAGACTCGGTATAATATCCCCGGATATTTCGGTGCCGGAGAGGTCTGAACTTCTGACTATTATATCCGCGGAGGGCTCAAAATCGCCTCTTATATTCTCAATCATGATATCGCCGCCCATATTCCTTAAAACCGTAATAATACCGCTTCTTGTCGGGTTTATTCCGACGTTTCTGAGTATTATTTCGGAGTTTTCGGACAGGAGCCCGGCAACCATAAAAAACGCGGCTGAGGAGATATCTCCCGGAATATCTATTTCAGCCGCGTTCAGCTTATCCGTATGCCTTACGCGAATTATCCCGTCGGACATACCGCAGTCTGAGCCGAACATGCCGAGCATAAGCTCCGTATGGTTCCGCGATTTAATGTTCTCAATAATGACGGTTTCGCCGTCGGCGTAAAGGCCCGCGAGAATCACGGCGGATTTTACCTGCGCGCTCGGGACCGGAAGCGTATACTCAATGCCATTTAGCTTTTTTCCTTTTATACGGAGAGGGCAGCGCCCGCCGTCAGACGGGATTATATCGGCGCCCATCATAGAAAGAGGCTTAATAACCCGGTCCATCGGGCGCGTTCTTATCGAGTCGTCGCCGTCGATTACGCTGTCAAAGCTCTGGGCGGCGAGAAGACCCGTCAGAAGTCTTGTGGTTGTACCCGAATTTCCGGTATACAATACGGTATCCGGCGCCTTTAAGCCGCGCATTCCGCGACCGGAAACAAAAACCTCGTACCCGTCGGTTTTAATGTCAATTCCCATGCTTTTAAAGCAGCTTATCGTACTGACGCAATCCTGCCCGTTTAAGAAATTCGATATTTTCGTTACACCGTCCGCAATCGAGCCGAACAGAACCGCCCTGTGCGATACGGATTTATCGCCCGGTACGGTTATTTCGCCCGAAAGTCTCTTCCGGGGGCTTATTTCAAGCATTGTCTGCCTCCTTAGACTATAATTCCGTATAGCAGCCGAGCAGCTTGACCCATGAAAGCTCCTTTTCAAGCTGCATGAGCGCGCCATGTACCCTCGGGTCCTCACGGTTAATCTCACAGTCGATATAGAATATATATTCCCACGGTTTATTGGGTATCGGGCGTGAAAATATTTTGGTAAGGTTTATGCTGTTCGCGGCAAATATAAGAAGTGCCGCGTGAAGCGCTCCGCTTTTATTCGGAAGCTTCAAGGCTATCGACAGGCGGTTTGAGTTTTTTGTTTTTACCAGATGCTTTGAAACCGCCAGAAAACGCGTTCTGTTGAAATCCGAGTCGTTAAAGCCTCGGCGCAGGACCTTAAGCCCGTATATCCCGGCCGCGTCATATGAAGCAACCGCCCCGGCT
>JAAYXM010000226.1 GCA_012515925.1 Clostridiales bacterium | reverse complement strand
GTTCTTTTTTCAGGGCGCTTTGAAGCGTGGCCGAAAAGTTAATCCCCGCCCTTTCCGCCTGATAACAGAGCCACGACGGGATTGTACAGTTTTTCTTAACGGTACGCATGTCGTTCTTGCGGCGGTACTCGTCAAAGTCAACGGCCACAAGTGATAAGATTTCGGCTTCTTCTTTCTTTATGGAATCAATCGCGGAGGGCTTTGGTATCGGCGCTTTTTCATCCTCCAGATAAACGCCCGCGAGACCGATGGCGTCCTCGGCCATTTCGAGAGCCTCGGCCATATCTTTTCCCTGAGTGTTGATATTGAAATCCGGCACAAACACAATAATATGTGATGAACCCTTTTTTAAGACGACCGGATAAGCCGCTTTCATATTCATTGCCTCCTCTAAACTCTATTATATGCGGTCAGACGGGTCTTATTTAAGTCCCCGTCGCTTGATAAGGGCTTTAGCCAATTCCTCGTCTGTTTCTTTATGCCTGACAATTGCTTCGAATTCATTGCCTTTAGCGTAGATATCATGGTTCGCTCCGTGCCTTTTAAACTTCCAACCGTTGCGCTTAAGTAGTTTGATAAGTTCCTTTGTTTTCATTAAGCGTCCCCTTGTCATCTGCTATTATACGCATTAAATACGCATTTGTCAACATACAGTTATGCGAAGCATATTTCATACGCCGTAAGGCATATTTCACGCGCGCAAGCGCATTGCACTCGTTCCGTAAGGAACGAATTTCATTGAAGTAAAGGTGTGAGGTTTCCCCTCACACCTTTACTTCAGCACCGGCTGAATCTGTTTGCCTTCAAGCGCGGCTTTCAGCGTGTCTTCGATTTGCGTCATGTCCGCCACAAGCGAATTCACCTTGTTATGGGGGTCGTCCTGCCCGTAGGGAACGAAATAGACCCCCTTTATACCGGAGAGAATACCGATATTCTTCCCGTTAAGCCCCAGACCGTCGTTTGTGGAAACCGCGAGTACGAGCGGCCGCTGGTTTCTCAGATGCGCCTTTGCCGCCATTGTAACCGCGGTATCCGTTATACCGCACGCGAGCTTCGCGATTGTATTGCCCGTGCAGGGCTCTATTATCATCGCGTCAAACAGCTTTTTCGGGCCTATGGGCTCGGCTTCGGTAATTGTTTTTATTATTTCATTCTTGCAGATTTCTTTGACTATCGCCGTAAAATCGCTTGCTTTTCCGAAACGCGTGTCCGTGTTATAAGCGGTTTCCGACAGTATTGGGGTCACGTCATATCCGTTTTTCACAAGCTTTTCGATTTCGGGGATTATTCTTTCAAACGTACAAAAAGAGCCGGTTATACAAAAACCCAGCCTGGTTTTTTCCACTTACTTGCCTACCCCCCATTCACTCAGAATGTTGTATATTGTATCTCTCATTGCTATTCCGGCGGTAACGGGCGCGACTTTGCCGGGAAGCGACAGTGCCCATATTACCTTTACGCCGAGTCTTTTCGCGGCGTTAAAATCAATCCCGCCGGGTTTCGAGGCGAGGTCTATTACAAGGCAGTTTTCACGAACCTCTTCCAAAAGCTCCGCGGTGAGTATACGGCTCGGTACGGTGTTGAATATCACGTCGAAGCTGCCCAGCATTCCGCTTAAGCTTCCGGTATTTGCCGGATTATACCCGTATGCGCGAATCCATGCCAGGTCGCCGTATTTGCGGGCGGACGCCGTGACGTTCGCGCCGAGACCGGCGAGATAATGCGAGAGCAGCTTGCCGATATGCCCGAAGCCGATAACCAGACAATTTGCGTTGTGCAGCGTTATCGGCAGCTCCTCCATGGCAAGCTGAATCGCGCCCTCGGCACATGCCACGGAGTTCGCGACGGTGAATTCCTCGCGTTCGAGATAATCGAACAGCAAAATGCCGTTATGCCCGGCCCGCTCGAACAGGCTGTTTCCCACCTTGCCCGCGATTACGGTCTGGCCTATATGAAAAAGATTAAAAATCTCGTTGACGGAATAGGAGTTTAAAGACAGCGGCGCGTTCAAAACGTCCGGGTCACTCTGTATCGGGAGAGGCAGTATCACGCAGTCAACGCGCTTCATAAGCTCGGCAAAGTCGAATGCCTTTGTCACGTTTTCCGCGAAATTGTATTTTTCGAGCGCGTACGCGCGCACGGAGTGACCGTCGGACGCCAATAGCCCGGCTAAGTTCGCGCTTCGCATATCACCGCCGACTACCGCGAATTTGAGTTGTTGTTCCATAGCCCACTCCTCCGAGTCCTAATCTATCCGATATTATTATATTGCCGCGGCGGCGTTTGGGTGTCTTGTTTTTGCTGTTTGCCGCGGCGCATTACAACCAAACGCCTAAAATTTTGCCGCGCGGTTTCTGTATAAATATACAAATCGGTTTAAAAAATTCGCAAATAACTTGATTTAATTCGAAATTTCCGTTACAATGTAAGCGTATTATCATTCGGGGAGCTTGATATATGTTGAATGTCTGCATAATAAAACAGGGTATTTGTTTTTATGCATACGGGGTATTTGCGTGTAAAATTAAGTAGAAAAATCTCGTCGCTTGCGGCGTTTTTTTTATTTCATTGTTACGGAGGTCTCAAATGAACAACAGAGTTGCGGTGGTTATGGGTTCCGACAGTGATTTTGAAGTCATGAAGGCCGCGATAGTCCGGCTTAAGAGCTTCGGAATACCCTTTGAGGTACGGGTTATATCCGCGCACAGAACGCCCGCGGAGGCGGAAAGATTCTCAAAAACCGCGGAGGAAAACGGGTTTGGGGTTATAATCGCGGCGGCGGGCAAGGCCGCGCATCTTGCGGGCGTCATCGCGGCAAACACCGTGCTTCCCGTAATCGGCGTGCCTGTTAAGTCGTCGATGATGGGCGGGCTCGACAGCCTGCTCTCAACCGTGCAGATGCCAAACGGCGTGCCGGTAGCGACGGTCGCGGTAAACGGCGCGGACAACGCCGCGATACTCGCCGCGCAGATACTCGCGGCCGCTGACCACGGTATCAGAAAAAAGCTGTATGATTTAAAGGCCGAGATAGCGCGGGAGGTTTCCCGCAAGGACGAGTTGATTAAAACGGAGGTTGAATCGATATAATGAAGAAGAATGAACAGTTATACGAGGGAAAAGCCAAAAAGGTATACGCGACGGACGATCCGGAGCTTTTAATCGTCGATTACAAGGATGACGCGACGGCGTTTAACGGCATTAAAAAAGGTACTATCTCCGGCAAAGGCGCTATAAACAACCGTGTAACAAACCACCTAATGAAAATGCTCGGGGAAAACGGGATTCCCACGCATTTCGTCAGGGAGCTTTCCGAGCGGGAAACCCTTGTCAAAAAGGTTGAAATAGTGCCTATCGAGGTTATAGTAAGAAACATCGCGGCAGGCTCGCTTTCAAAGCGCCTGGGTCTTCCCGAGGGTACGCGCATGAAAACCACGGTTCTGGAATACTGCTATAAGAACGACGAGCTCGGCGACCCGTTTATAAACGAATACCATGTTATGGCCATGGGACTCGCGACGAAGGACGAGCTTCGCACAATCGACGAATACTCGCTTAAGATAAACGATATACTCACGCGGTATTTAAAAGACGCCGGAATCGAGCTTATCGACTTCAAGCTTGAATTCGGAAGGCTCTCGGACGGCACAATCGTGCTCGCCGACGAGATATCGCCCGACACCTGCCGCTTCTGGGATTCAAAGACACATGAGAAGCTCGACAAGGACAGGTTCCGCCGGGATATGGGAAACGTTGAGGGCGCGTACCGGGAAATACTCAGGCGCCTGCTCGGCGAATAGGTTATATTAAAATCTTATACGGAAAGAAGTATACGGCATGGTATTTAAAAAACACTGTTTGGACAAGCTTCACGAGGAATGCGGGGTTTTCGGCATAGCCGCGGCGCCCGACGAGGGCATCGACCCCGCTGCCGAGACATATATCGCGCTGTTCGCGCTACAGCACCGCGGCCAGGAATCCTGCGGAATCGCGGTTAGCTCGAACGATAAAATAATGTTTCATAAGGACACGGGCCTTGTGCCGGATGTGTTCAACGAAAAGATACTGTCCGAGCTTAAGGGCGAAATAGCAATCGGGCATGTCAGGTACTCAACGACGGGCAGTATGAAGCGCGTCAATTCCCAGCCGATTGTCATGTCTCACATATACGGGGATATCGCGGTCGCGCACAACGGGAACCTCGTTAACTCAAAGGAATTAAGATACGAATTCGAGAAAAACGGCTGCATATTCCATACGACGAACGATTCCGAAATCATAGCGTACATGATTGTGCGGGAGCGCTTATCGACGGATTCGATAGAGCAGGCTATAAAAAACGCGATGAAGCATTTAAGCGGCGCGTACTCGCTCGTGATAATCAGCGGGAAAAAGCTTATAGCCGTGCGCGACCCGAACGGTTTCCGGCCGCTCTGTATGGGCAGGACAGGGAAAACCGTCGTATTCGCGTCCGAATCCTGCGCGTTTGACGCAATCGGCGCGGAGTTTATCCGCGATATAGAGCCCGGCGAAATCGTAACGGTCGAGGACGGGCGCATAACCTCGCTGGATAGCGGCATTCGCGCGCGCGAAGCGTTATGCGTATTCGAGTTTGTTTATTTCGCGAGACCCGACAGTATAATCGACGGTGTTTCCGTCGAGCTTGCCCGTCAGGCGGCGGGGCGGTGCCTCGCGCGCAGGAACAAAGTCGAGGCGGACATAGTAATAGGCGTACCGGATTCGGGAATATCCGCCGCGATGGGCTTTGCCAAGGAGTCGGGTATACCGTACGGCGTAGGGTTAATCAAAAACAGGTATATAGGCAGAACGTTTATACAGCCGTCGCAGGGTCAGCGCCAGCGCGCGGTCAAGATTAAACTAAACGCGCTTGCCTCCGCTGTCCGCGGCAAACGCGTTATTATGGTGGACGATTCGATTGTCCGCGGCACAACCTGCGCGCGCATCGTAAACCTTCTGCGTGAGGCGGGCGCCGTCGAGGTGCATATGCGCGTTTCATCGCCGCCGTTTATGCACCCGTGCTACTTCGGCACGGACGTGCCCGACCGTATCATGCTCATGGCGCATAACCGTTCCTTTGAGGAGATACGCGAGATACTCGGCGTGGACTCTCTCGACTACCTGACGCTTGAGGATTTGCCGGAAACGGTTGAGGGACTTAAATGCGGCTTTTGCAACGCGTGCTTCACCGGCGATTACGCGGTTAAGGTTTCCGACGGCTTGAACAAGGATATTCTGGGAGGATGCGCGGATGAATAACAGCCACAGCGAGAGCTATAAAAAAGCCGGGGTTGATATAACCGCGGGCTATCGCGCGGTCGGGCTTATTAAAGACCATGTGAAAAGTACTTTCAATTCTTCCGTATTGAGCGATATCGGGGGGTTCGGCGGGCTTTTCGCGCCGGATTTTACGGGCATGAAACGCCCGGTTCTGGTTTCGGGCACCGACGGCGTCGGCACAAAGCTCAAAGTCGCGTTTTTAATGAACAAGCATGATACGATAGGCATAGACTGCGTCGCCATGTGCGTTAACGATATCGCGTGCAGCGGCGCGGCACCGATGTTCTTTCTCGATTATCTCGCGCTCGGTAAAAACGTACCGGAGCTTGTGGAGCAAATCGTGTCGGGCATTGCCGAGGGCTGCAGACAGGCGGAGTGCGCGCTTATCGGCGGGGAAACCGCCGAGATGCCGGGCTTTTACGCGGTCGGGGAGTATGACGTCGCGGGATTTGGCGTCGGGATAGTGGATTTCGATGACATTATCGACGGCAAAACCATAAAAGCCGGGGACGTGCTTATAGGCGTCGCGTCCTCGGGCCTTCACTCCAACGGGTTTTCGCTTGTGCGAAGCGTTATCCCGATGAAAGAGGACAGGCTTAACACATATATTCCCGAGTTTTCGCGCACAATCGGCGAGGAGCTTTTAGAACCGACAAGGATATACGTGAAATCCCTTAAAAAGCTTGTTAAATCCGTAAAGGTCAAGGGTATCGCGAATATCACCGGCGGCGGGTTTTATGAAAACATTCCGCGCATGCTGCCCGACGGGGTCTTTGCGCGTGTCGAAAAGTCCGCGATGGAGGTCCCGCCGGTTTTTTCGTTTATAGAGCGTATAGGAAGAATTCCCGAGCGGGATATGTATAACACGTTTAATATGGGTGTGTCTCTCGTCATAGCCGTAGATAAGAAACACGCGGACACCGCTTTGGGTGTTCTGCGCGAATCCGGCGAGAAATGCGAAGTTTTAGGCGAGGTGCTGTCCGGCGACGGGGGAGTGACGATATGCTGAAAATCGCGGTTTTAGTCTCCGGCGGCGGCAGCAATCTGCAGGCTATTCTTGACTCCGCCTCGCGCGGTGAGATAATTAACGGAAAGGTTTACGCGGTAATCTCCTCAAGGGAGGACGCGTACGCGCTGAAACGCGCGGAGGCAGCCGGGGTTGAGCATATAAAGGTCATAAGTCCGAAGGATTTTGAAAGCCGCGGGGAATTCACCGCAAAAATAACGGATACGCTTAAAAGTCTCGATATCGATCTTGTAGTGCTCGCGGGCTTTATGCACGTGCTTTCGGATGATTTCTGCCGCGAATACAGAAACCGCGTAATGAACGTCCACCCCTCGCTTATACCCGCGTTCTGCGGCGACGGGTATTACGGGCTGCGCGTACATAAGAGCGTGCTCGATTACGGCGTGAAGGTTACGGGCGCGACCGTCCATTTTGTCAACGAGGTGACGGACGGGGGCCCGATTATCCTGCAAAAAAGCATTGAGGTACGTGACGGCGATACGCCGGAAACACTACAAAGGCGGGTTATGGAGGAATGCGAGTGGGTGCTGCTTCCCGAGGCTGTCTCGCTGTTCTGTCAGGGCAGGCTTGAGGTTTGCGGCAATCATGTATATATAAAATAATTTCGGAGGTCAAAGCGCTATGAAAAAACGTGCAGTCATCAGTGTGTCGGATAAAACGGGTGTTGTTGAGTTCGCCCGCGGGCTTGAAAAGTCAGGGTATGAAATAGTATCCACGGGCGGCACCGCCCGGGAGCTTGAAAAGGCCGGCGTCAGGGTGATTAATATTTCGGATGTGACAGGCTTTCCCGAGTGTCTTGACGGGCGGGTTAAGACGCTTCACCCGATGATACACGCGGGCATACTTGCCATGCGCGATAACCCCGCGCATATGGAGCTGGTCAGAAAGCTTAACGTAGCATTAATCGATGTGGTCGCGATAAACCTCTACCCGTTTAAGCAGACGATACTTAAAGAAAACGTGACGTTTGAGGAAGCAATCGAGAATATCGACATCGGCGGGCCCACGATGATACGCGCCGCCGCGAAAAACTGGCAGGACGTTTCGGTTATCGTCGACCCTATGGATTACGACAGGGTGCTCGGCGAGATTGAAAACGGCGGGACAAGCCTTGAAACCAAAAAGCTTTTAGCTTACAAGGTGTTTGAGCATACCGCGGCTTATGACGCGCTGATTTCCGCGTATTTAAGAAAGCAAAACGGGCTCGGCTTTCCGGATAAATACACGCCGACCTTTGAAAAGGTTCAGGATTTGAGATACGGCGAAAACCCGCACCAGAGCGCGGTGTTCTACCGGGAAATAGGAAATTTCGGTGGAACGCTCGCGGACGCGAAGCAGCTTCACGGCAAGGAGCTCTCATATAACAATATAAACGACGCAAACGGCGCAATCGAGCTTCTAAAGGAATTCGATAAACCCTGCGCGGTCGCGGTCAAGCACGCGAACCCCTGCGGCGTAGGTGTCGGGGATTCGATTTGCGAGGCTTACGTCAAGGCGCATGACGCCGACCCGGTTTCGATTTACGGCGGGATTATCGCGTTAAACCGCGTTTGCGACGATAAGACCGCGGAAGAGATTTCAAAGATATTCGTCGAAATCGTAATCGCGCCGGGCTTTAGTGACTCAGCGCTTGAAATACTGACCAAAAAGAAGAATATCCGCCTGCTCGAGCTTCCGGGCGTTTCAAAGAAAAACACGCCGGATATGCTTGATTACAAGAAGGTTGACGGCGGGCTGCTTGTTCAGGATTTAAACTGCGAGCTGTATGATGACGCGGATCTGACCGTGGTCACAAAGCGCGCGCCCACGGCCGACGAGCTTGAGGCGATGAGGTTTGCCATGCGTGTGGTTAAGCATACTAAGTCCAACGCGATTGTGCTCACGGGAAAGGACAAGACAATCGGCATAGGTCCGGGGCAGACCAACCGCATTACGTCCCTCGAGCTCGCGATAAAATACGGCGCGGACAAAGTCAGGGGAAGCGTAATGGCAAGCGACGCGTATTTCCCGTTTGACGACTGCGTTGAGGCCGCGGCGAAGGCGGGTATTACGGCGATTATCCAGCCGGGCGGCTCGATTCGCGACAAGGACAGTATCGAGGCCTGCGATAAGCACGGTATCGCGATGGTATTTACGGGCAAGCGCCATTTCAAGCATTAATCTGCGAAAGGATGTACCGTAAATTATGAATATCCTGATTATAGGCGGCGGCGGACGGGAGCACGCGATTGCCAAAAAGCTCTCGCAGAGCCCCCGCGTAAACAAGCTCTGGTGCGCGCCGGGAAACGGCGGCATATCAAAGATAGCCGAATGCGTTAATATAAAGGCGACGGATATCGGCGGGGTTCTGGAATTCTGCCACATAAACCGACCTGACCTGGTTGTCGTCGCGCCGGACGACCCGCTTGTAATGGGTATGGTTGATAAGCTTAACGATGCCGGCATACCCGCTTTCGGACCGACGGCTTCCGCCGCGGCAATCGAGGGCAGCAAGGAATTTGCCAAGGACTTTATGAGAAAATTCAATATCCCCACCGCGGAGTACGCGGTATTCGGGGATTTTGACGCCGCGAAGGCTTATATTCTGGAAAAAGGCGCGCCTATCGTTATCAAGGCGGACGGGCTTGCCCTCGGCAAGGGCGTTACGGTCGCCATGAGTATCAATGACGCGCTTGACGCGCTGCGGCGCGCAATGTGTGACAAGGTTTTCGGAAAATCCGGCGAGCGCGTCGTGATAGAGGAATATATGACGGGCCCAGAGGTTTCGCTGCTTTGCTTTACCGACGGTGAAACCGTCGTGCCGATGCCCTCCGCCCAGGACCATAAGCGCGTGTATGACGGCGACCGCGGTCCCAATACCGGCGGAATGGGAGCGTTCTCCCCGAGCCGGTACCTTACGCCCGAGCTGAAGGAGATTTGTATGCGCGATATTGTTCTGCCGACCGTGCGCAATATGGCGGCTTGCGGCAGAGCATTCCGCGGCGTTTTGTATTTCGGGCTTATGCTTACGGAAAGCGGCCCTCGCGTTGTCGAGTACAATGCGCGGTTCGGCGACCCGGAGACCCAGGCGGTACTTCCGCTTCTTAAAACCGATCTGGCGGAAATCATGCTCGCGATTGTCGGGGGACGTCTGAAAGATATCCAAGTTGAGTGGGAAGACATGGCATCTTGCTGTGTCGTGCTCGCAAGCGGCGGCTATCCGGGAAAATATGAAGCTGGCTATCCGATTTCGGGGACAGAAGACGCGGAAAGCCTCGGCGCCGTGGTGTTCCACGCGGGAACAAGACTTGAAGAAGACGGGCTTGTAACCGCGGGCGGACGGGTTTTAGGCGTTACCGCCACGGCGGCTACCCTTGACGAGGCGATTAAAAATTCATACGCCGCGGCGGATTGTATTTCATTTAAGGATTTATACAAACGCTCGGACATCGGGGTAAAATAAGCTTGTGTCAATACCCCCGTCCCCGCTGACACTCCCTCGCTGACACTCCGGTCTTGAATAAAATTTAAATAACATCAAATATTAAGGGTATGGAAAAATTCCATACCTTTTTGTTTTGGGAGGATGATTATATGAAGTATTCGGGGCTCGGGAGCCTTATTGAAAACGACCCGAAGGCGAGGGAGTATTACAACGGCCTTCCGGATTATGTCAGAGAGCAGATGAAAACCCGCGACGGGAACATCAATTCTTTTGAGAGCCTGCGGGATTACGCGGAAAACCTGCTGCGGGGTGATGATTAATTGGACAATAAGAGCGACGCGTTAAAAAACAATCTTACGCCGGAGCAGCAGGACGAGGTTTCGGAATACGGCGACGCGATGCACAGCTTTTATCAGATTAAGCCCGAGGACAGAAACCGCATAATAGACGGGATTCACAGTTTAAACGCGAAAATCGAAAAAGAAAACGGAGAATAAAAGAAGCTTCGCTGTCGGGATAATCCTGATAGCGAAGCTTCTTTCTCTTATAGGCTTTCGGGTTTGGTGGCTTGCGCGTCACGGGATTGAACCCCTGCCATGTAACGCGCTTTTTCAGATTTTGCGCTTTTCGCGCCTTTTTGCTCATTTTCTCTTTGGGAATGTATTTGTCCATCTGAAACCTCCTTGTTTCGTTTGCATCGATGGCGGGCTCCTGTATTATTATAACATATCCCGACCGAAAAAACACATTGCGAAAGTTAACAAAAAATGCACAGGTTATAATACAGAATAGGCGCATCGGGGCATATCCCCTTATTATTGAAGAATCCGCCAAATGCATTGTGTTCGGCGGATTCATATGTCTGTCTATTCTTCGCCGTTTTCCGGTTCTTCGGCAACATGTTTTTTCGGCTGTCTGGTTCTGGTATACAGTATCGCGCAGACCGCGGAGTTGAGCGGGATTGTCAGGAGTATCCCGAGGCTTCCCGCAAGCGCCTGCAATATCTCGACGATGATTAGCTCGCGGTTCAGAAGCTCGCGCAGCGAGGCCTGGTATGACACAAGCAGCAGAACCAGCGCGAGGGAGCTTCCGATATACGCGAGTATCAAAGTATTTGACATGGTACCCATAATATCGCGCCCGATTCTCAGCCCCGAGCGGAACAAGGAGGACGCGCGAATACTCTTCGCGGTGTCGCGAACCTCGATAAGCGATGAGGAAATCGAAATAGAAACGTCCATAATCGCGCCGATTGCGCCGATTATAATTGACGCGAAAATTATCGCCTTCAGGTCAATCGGCTTGTCCGGATTCATCAGCATAAGATACAAGGATTCGTCGTTTAACATGCCCGTTAGCTTGATAAACCTATCCGAAATCAGCATTGTAAGGCTCGCCGCCAGGGTGCCCGAAAAGCAGCCGATGCACGCCGCGAGGCTTTTCCGGTTAGCCCCGCTTACAATAAGCAGCGTCATGAGCGTGATGTAGACGCAGGTTGTAATGCTCCAGAAATATATGTTTCTGCCCGTGAGCACCGCGGGTATGAACACAAGAAATATTGAAAGGCATGTAAACCCGAGCGAAATAATCGTATTCAATCCCTTGACGCCGCCGAAAATCAGCAGGCCAAGCAAAAACACGACCGCAAGCCATATTATGCTGTTAAACCGCTCGTAATCCAGGAAAAGCCACGGCACCGGGTACTCCATTTCCTCCGTACCGATGAGCAGGATTTTATCTCCGGGGCTGACCTCTCTGACGTTTGTATCATGGAACGGGTCGCTTACCTGTACGGCGGAAACCGGGCTTTTTTTTAATTCGCCGCTTGTTATCTCGGCCTCGAAATAAAGCTCCCAGCCGGAATGGGTTTCGGTATCGGACAGGCGGTATTCGGTTTCTTTTTTCTCGGACACGGATACAACCCGTGCCGTGACCGCGGCTTCGTTCTCACCGCCCAGGAACACGGAAAGCCCCTTTGACGTTATTCTGTTGCCGATAAATATATATAATATCGAGAATATTATCGTACAGACATATATTATTCTGTTTCTTGACACGGCATTCAGCTTAATCAAACGATTTTCACCCTTACTCGGTTTTTCTATATAATACCGTAAAAAAATCAAAATGTCACGTGCGTTTTTAACCCGGCACTTCCTCTCCCTCGGGGGAGGTAATAAGCCGGGATATCTAAACTTACCGAAAGTTTCTTTAAAAAAGTATTGAAATTATTATGAAAATGAAATAGAATAGATAAGAAATATGCTATAAAAGGAAATTAATTACAAAGGTTTTCGGGTGATAACGTGCCTTGCGAAGAATCAAAATTCAATATCGTATTGGTGGAGCCCGAAATCCCCGCCAACACGGGGAATATCGCGCGTACCTGCGCCGCCACCGGGTCAAGGCTGCACCTTGTCCGCCCGCTGGGGTTTGAAATAGACGACAGGCACTTAAAGCGCGCGGGTCTGGACTACTGGCACCTGCTGGATATCTCGATATATGACGGCATCGAGGATTTCTTTGATAAAAACGCGGGCGGCGAGTTCTACTTTTTAAGTACAAAGGCGCCGCGTGCCTATACGGAAATAAGCTATCCCGGGGGCGCTTACTTAATATTCGGTAAGGAAACACGCGGGCTGCCCGAGACAATTCTCGAGGCGAATCCCGGCCGATGCATAAGAATACCGATGATTGGAGAGGCAAGAAGCCTTAACCTGTCAAATACCGTTGCGGTCGTTATTTACGAGGCGCTGCGTCAGCACGGCTTTGCCGGGCTCAGACAATCCGGCAAAATGGCACAAGAAGGGGACGGAGCGGGGAGAGAATAAACAGTAAGCGAAATTATACTGTGATTTGTAGTGTTTTTAGGCAAAAATAATGGATAAGCGGCTATAAAATAGGTAAAATATCAATATTGTCTTAATATGGCATATTGTTTTATAATAAATAAAGATATATTTACGGGAGTGATCTGATGACTTACAACAAAAAGAGCATCGAGGACATTAACCCTCAAGGCAAAAGGGTTCTGGTCAGGTGCGATTTTAATGTTCCGCAGGATGAGAACGGAAACATAACCTCCGAAAAGAGAATTGTGGCTTCGCTACCCACAATAAAGTACCTGCTTTCAAAGGGCGCGCGGGTGATTTTGTGCTCGCACCTCGGCCGTCCCAAGGGCGAGATAAACCCGAAATACTCGCTTAAGCCGGTTGCTGAGTGCTTGTCGAAGCATCTGGGCATCGGGGTTAAAATGGCGGAGGACGTTATCGGGAGCAGCGCAAAGGCTATTGCGGGTTCGCTTAAGGACGGGGAGGCCATGTTGCTTGAAAACGTGCGCTTTCATAAAGAGGAAGAGAAAAACGACCCGGAATTCGCGCGGGAACTCGCCTCTCTTGCCGAGCTTTATGTCAACGACGCGTTCGGCGCCGCCCACAGGGCGCACGCGTCAACCGCAGGGGTCGCGGCTTATCTGCCCGCTGTTTGCGGATACCTGATTCAAAAGGAAATAAGTATTATGGGCGAAGCCCTCAATAACCCGAAACGCCCGTTTGTCGCTATTTTAGGAGGCGCGAAGGTTTCCGACAAGTTAGGCGTTATCAATAACCTGCTCGAAAAGGTTGACGCTCTGATTATCGGCGGGGGTATGGCCTATACCTTCGTCAAGGCGCAGGGCGGAAAAATCGGAAATTCCCTTTGCGAGGAGGACAAGCTGGATTACGCCCGTGACATGATTAAAAAGGCGGCTGACAAGGGCGTGAAGCTTCTGATATCGAGCGACGCGGTTGTCGCGGACAAATTCTCCGCCGACGCCGAAAAGAAAGTCACGGATGTCGGCGAAATACCCGACGGCTGGATGGGGCTCGACATCGGCCCCGAGACTGTTTCGACGTTTACCGAAGCTGTCCGCGGCGCGGGAACCGTCGTATGGAACGGTCCCATGGGCGTGTTCGAGTTTGAAAGGTTTGCGGAGGGTACAAAGGCGATTGCCGCGGCGATTGCCGAATCCGACGCTATCAGCATTATAGGCGGGGGCGACAGCGCGTCCGCGGTTAAAAAGTTAGGTTTTGAGGGAAGGATTACCCATATATCGACGGGCGGCGGAGCATCGCTTGAATTTTTAGAGGGTTTAGAGCTGCCCGGGATTGCATGCCTTGAAGACAAATAGGGATTTGGGACTTTTATTTGACTGAGTCAAATAGATATAATACAAAAGGAGCGCATATATGAACAGAAAATATCGCAAAACAATCATTGCTGGGAATTGGAAGATGAACAAAACGCCTTCGGAGGCTAAAGCTCTTATCGACGAGCTTAAGGCAAAAATCGGAAGACAAAAATGGTGTGAGGTCGTACTTTGCGTACCGTTCGTGGATATACCCGCCGCAATACGCGCCGCGAGAGACGCGAAGATTGCCATAGCGGCACAGAATATGCACTATGAAAACGCGGGCGCGTTTACCGGCGAGATTTCCGCGGGCATGCTCAAGGAACTGGGTGTAAAGTATGTAATTATCGGACACAGCGAACGCAGACAGTATTTCGCGGAGACCGACAAAACCGTCAATTTAAAAGTTAAAACCGCTCTCGAGACCGGGCTGCGTCCGATTATATGTGTAGGCGAAACGCTTGAACAGCGTGAATCCGGCATTATGGAACAGATTATCACGGCGCAGGTCAAGACCGCGCTTCTTGACGTACCCGCGGAGCAAATGCGCAAGGTCGTCTTCGCTTATGAGCCCGTCTGGGCTATCGGCACGGGTAAAACAGCCACGGCGGAGCAGGCGGCCGAGGTCTGCGGACTTATCCGCGCGGTTATCCGCGCGAAATGCGGCGCGCGAGTCGCGCGGTCCGTTACCATTCAATACGGCGGTTCAATGAACGCGGGCAACGCGAACGAGCTGCTTGCGCAATTAGATGTGGACGGAGGACTTATCGGCGGCGCGTCGCTTAAAGCCGACGAGTTTACGGCTATCGTAAACGCCGCCAATCAGTAATAATCTATGGAGAATAAAACACCTATAACGCTTATAATAATGGACGGATACGGCGTTGCGCCCGCGGACCCGGGCAACGCGATTCGCGCGGCGCACACGCCTAATCTCGACGGGATTATGGCGAAAAACTCAAACTGCCGCTTAAACGCGGCGGGGTTTGATGTCGGTCTGCCCGAGGGGCAGATGGGAAATTCCGAGGTGGGGCATACCAATATAGGCGCGGGACGCGTCGTGTTCCAGGATTTCCCGAGGATTTCGAAAGCCATTGAAGACGGTAGTTTTTTTGAAACCCCGGCGCTTGTCAAAGCGATAGATAACTGCAAAAAGCACGGCGGCGCGCTGCACCTCATGGGCCTTATGTCCGACGGCGGGGTACACAGCCACAACACGCATCTTTGGGCGCTGCTTGAGCTCGCGAAGCTAAATAATCTCGAAAACGTACATGTACATTGCTTTTTAGACGGGCGCGACGTTCCGCCCTCCTCCGGCGCGGAGTTCGTTAAGGAATGCGTTATGAAATGCCGGGAAATCGGCGTCGGGCGCGTTTCGACGGTTATGGGGCGTTACTACGCGATGGACCGTGACAACAGGTGGGACAGGGTTGAGCTCGCGTACAACGCAATCGTGTTCGGCGAAGGCGAGCATGAAGCCGACCCGGTCGCGGGTGTTTTGAAATCCTACGAAAAAGGCGTTACGGACGAGTTTGTCGTGCCCTTCGTGTGCGACGCGGAAAACCGCGTGAATGAGAACGACTCGGTTATCTTCTTCAATTTCCGTCCCGACCGCGCACGTGAGATTACACGCGCGTTCTCTGACCCCGAGTTTATGGGCTTTGTCAGGAAAGCCGGCTATTTCCCGGTGCATTTCGTCTGTATGACTCAGTATGACGCGTCGATGCCGAACGTGGACGTGGCGTTTTTGCCGCAAAACCTTGACAATACGTTCGGAGAGTATATAAGCCGCCTCGGCTTTAAGCAGCTTAGAATCGCGGAGACCGAAAAGTACGCGCATGTCACGTTCTTTTTCAGCGGCGGCGTCGAAAAAATGTTTCCGGGCGAGGACCGGGTGCTCATCGAATCGCCGAAGGTCCCGACTTACGACTTAAAGCCCGAGATGAGCGCCTATGAGGTGACCGACAAGGTTTGCGAGCTTATAAAAAGCCAGAAATACGACGTGGTTATCCTAAACTACGCAAACTGCGACATGGTCGGGCATACCGGCGTGTTCGGGGCCGCGAAAAAAGCGGTCGAGACCGTGGATGAATGCGTCGGGCGCGTCGTGGAGGCTACAAGCGGCATCGGCGGTATTACGATTGTGACCGCGGACCACGGCAACGCGGACAGGATGGTTTCCGACGAGGGCGAGCCGTTTACCGCTCATACCGTGAACCAGGTGCCGTTCGCGATTGTCGGGGTAAACGTTGTTTTAAGAAACGGCAAGCTTGCCGATGTGGCGCCCACGATACTTGACCTTATGGGCATTAACCCGCCGCCCGAGATGGACGGCAAATCCCTTATTATTCGTTAAGAAACTGATTTAATATAAAAGGAGATCTGAAAATGAAGAAATTCGCGGAAATAGTTGATGTTGTCGGACGCCAGATTATCGACTCGCGCGGCAACCCCACGGTTGAGGTCGAGGTTTACGTCGATGACGGGTTGAATACTTATATGGGACGTGCCGCGGTGCCGTCCGGCGCTTCCACGGGTATATTCGAAGCCTGTGAGCTTCGTGACGGTGACAAGGCGCTTTTCATGGGCAAGAGCGTATACAAGGCGGTTGACGCGGTCAATACCGAAATCGCGGACGCGGTTATCGGCTTAAACGCGCTGGACCAGACCGAGATTGACAAGGTTTTAATCGAGCTTGACGGCACGCCGAACAAATCAAGGCTCGGCGCGAACGCCATATTGGGTACCTCACTCGCGTGCGCGAAGGCCGCGGCCGAGGCGCTGGGCATGCCGCTTTACGCGTATATCGGCGGAACCAACGCTAAGGTTCTGCCCGTGCCGATGATGAACATCATAAACGGCGGCGCCCATGCTTCGAATAACGTTGACATTCAGGAATTTATGATTATGCCTGTGGGCGCCGAGTCGTTTGCCGAGGCGCTGCGCTGGTGCTCCGAGGTTTTCCATAACCTTAAAAAGGTACTGTCCGAAATGGGCATGACGACCGCTGTGGGCGACGAGGGCGGTTTCGCGCCGAACCTCGAAAAGGACGAGGACGCAATCAAGGTTATCCTGACGGCGATTGAAAAAGCAGGATATAAGCCGGGTGAGCAGTTCAGAATCGCAATCGACGCGGCCTCCTCCGAGTGGTATCAAAAGGACGGGACGTACCTGCTGCCCAAGGCCAAAAAGACGATGAGCAAGGCGGAGCTTGTTAAGTACTGGCAGGATCTGACCTCGAAATACCCGATTATCTCGCTTGAGGACGGCGTTGCCGAGGACGACTGGGAGGCATGGAAAATGCTTACCGACGCTATCGGAGGCAAGGTGCAGCTTGTGGGCGACGATTTGTTCGTTACCAATGTGGAGCGCTTGTCCACGGGCATCGAAAAGGGTGTCGCGAACTCGATTTTAATCAAGGTAAACCAGATCGGCACGCTTACCGAAACATTGGACGCGATTGCCATGGCAAACCGCGCGGGGTATACCGCCGTTGTCTCGCACCGCTCGGGCGAAACCGAAGACGTGACGATTGCGGATATCGCGGTGGCGGTCAACGCGGGGCAGATTAAGACCGGCGCGCCGAGCCGCACCGACCGCGTGGCCAAGTACAACCAGCTTCTCAGAATAGAGGAGGAGTTAGACGACGTCGCGCAGTACCCCGGACTCAAGGCCTGGTTCAACCTCAAAAAGTAAATAGCGAAATAATAATGGCTCCCGCGCAATAAGCGCGGGAGCCATTATTATTTTTCTGTTCCTTAATATGCGAAGCATATTTCATACGCCTTGGGGCGTATTTCATTAGAGCAGCCGCTCTATAATATTGCGGATTCTCTAAATATTTGCGGATCGGGTTTTGTTCGTGGCCTCGGCAAGCTTAAGGCTTATCATTGACCGCCTGCCGCTTCTCTCGATTTCAATGCTTATATTATCCGAAACCGAGTAATCGTTTAGGATTACCTTAACGTCCTTTGTGCTTTCTACTTTTTTGCCCGCTATCGAAACAATACGGTCGCCCGCCCGGAAGCCCGCGCGCTCCGCGTTGGAGCCGGGGTTTACGCGGTAGATGTAGACGCCGCCGACGCCCAGCCGGCTTATAAACGCGTCGTAGCCCGAAACGTCTGTTAGGCTCATGCCGAGGTCGATTCTGCCCGTGACATAGCCGTATTTGATAAGCTCCTCGGTAATCTCCTTCGCGGTATCAATCGGTATCGCGAAGCCGAGCCCCTCGATGCCGGTTCCCGAGTTTTTGGCGTTGACTATGCCGATAAGCTTTCCGTCGGAATCAAACAGGCCGCCGCCGGAGTTTCCCGGGTTGACGGACGCGTTTGTCTGCAAAAGCGTCATTCTCTCGTCTCCGATATCAATCTCGCGGTCCAGCGCGCTTATTATACCGTCCGTAACCGTGCCGCCGAGCTCGCCCAAGGGATTTCCGATAGCGAGCACGGGCTCGCCGACTTTAAGGTCCGACGAGTTGCCGAACTCCGCGACCGGCAGGTCCTTTTCGTCTATTTTCAGGACCGCGAGGTCGGTTTTCGCGTCCTTGCCGATAAGCTTCGCGGTATAGTTCCTGCCGTTTCTGAGCGTAACGGTGTACTTGCTCGCGCCGTCGACAACGTGATTGTTCGTGACAATATACCCGTCGCCGGAAATAATAACGCCGCTTCCCGCGCCCTCCTCGACATACTGGCCGATAAACCTGCTGCGCTTTACAACCTCGGTTTTTATTTCAACCACCGTGTTCATGCACCGGTATGCGACCTTCACAGCGTCAAAGGGCGCTTTGCCGAATTCCGTGCTTACCGGATATGCGGGGATTGATAATGTAGCCGGTACTTTTTCCGCCTCCGTGTTTCTGCCGGCGAGATACCCGCCCGCGAAACCGAATACACCGGACAGCAGAAGCGTTGCGGCAAGCAAAAGCACAAGAGTTCTCTTTGAAAACCCCGCTTTTTTGTTGTTAAGTACATAGCTTTGACCGTAAGGTTCGCGGAACAAGAAGAATTCATTGTTTCTCATATTATATCTCCTCCTTGAATTCACCTTACCAATATTTTATACGGCTTTTGTAAAAAATATTTTAAGATTTTCTTAATATATGATAAAGATTATTCGCGGCTTAAGTACTTCGCCGAGAAATTATACAGCAGGCGTTTGGTGCCTGATTTATCGAAAGCTATTTCGAGCAGCGTGTCCCCACCCATATTCTGCGCGGTGATAAGCGTGCCCGTGCCGAAGACCTTATGGAACAGCCTGTCGCCCGCCCTGTACGGGTTTTCGCCCGAGGGCTTTGCCGGGCTCCCGATATCCGTTTTAGGGTCGTATCTTTTCCGCTTGACGGGGATATAATCCTGCGCGGCCTTTGCGGCGCTTTCCGTTTTTTCCAGAAGGCTTTCGTCGATTTCCTCAACAAAGCGGGAAATCCTGTTGAACATGGTTTTCCCCGCGAGAAACCGTGAACCGGCATATGTTATATAAAGAATATCCTTCGCGCGGGTCGCGGCGACGTAGAAAAGCCTGCGCTCCTCCTCAAGCTCGTCCGCGCTTGAAATCGAACGGAAGCTCGGAAACAGCTCGTCCTCGGCGCCGGTAATAAACACGGCGGGAAACTCAAGTCCCTTCGCGCTGTGTATCGTCATCAGAACAACGGAGTCGGCGCGCTTGTCGTAATTGTCGATGTCCGTAAACATCGAAACCTCGTCAAGAAAGCCCGGAAGCCCGGTGCCGCCGCGCGCTTCGTAATCCGCGATGTTTGACTTAAGCTCCATGACGTTCTCTAACCGTTCTTTGGATTTTTCGTCCTTGCTGTTGTTGAGCATTTCAACATATCCGCTTTTTGCTAAAAGCTCGTCATAAAGCGTGTCAAGGGACGCGGTTTCCGCCGTTTCGGAAAGGCTTATTATCATATTCGCGAAGCCTGTAAGTGCCCCGGCGCTTTTTGAGAGCTCCGGATAGCTTCCCGCCTCGCGGACTATTTCGAATAACGGTTTGTCATGCAGCGCGGCAAGCGCCTCCGCGGTTTCCAGGGTTTTCTCGCCTATCTTGCGCGCGGGCGTATTTATAATCCGCTTTAAGCGGAGCGTGTCCGACGGGTTTTGAATTACCCGCAGATAAGCGAGCATATCCCTGATTTCGGCGGTATCAAAAAACCTTTGAGCGCCGATAATCCTGTACGGTATGCCGCTTTGCTTGAATATGCTCTCAAACTGGTTGGACTGGGCGTTTGTGCGGTAAAGCACCGCGAAATCACGAAAGCTTTTGCCTTTAGAGTACGCGTCGAGAATACGGTTTGCCACAAACGACGCCTCGTCGCGCTCGCTTGCCGCGCGGTACAGGACGGGTAGTGTTCCGTCCTTTCTATCCGTCCAGAGCTTTTTGTGTTTGCGGCCGATGTTGTTTTTGATAACGCTGTTTGCAACATCGAGTATCTGCGAGGTGGAGCGGTAGTTCTGCTCAAGCCTGATTATCCGAGCGTCTTTAAACTGCTTTTCGAACTGCAGGATATTCTCGATTGTGGCGCCGCGGAATTTGTATATGCTCTGGTCGTCGTCGCCCACGACGCAGATGTTGTTATGCCCGCCCGCGAGCAGTGATGCCAAAAGGTACTGGACCCGGTTTGTGTCCTGGTATTCGTCGATTAAGACATATCTGAATTTTCTTTGATAGTAGCTTAGGATATCGGCGTTTTCCCGGAGCAGCTTTACGGTGTATATGATTATATCGTCAAAGTCGAGGGCGTTCGCGGCTTTAAGCCGGCTCTGGTATTTTTCATAGATTTCCGCGATCTTTTGCATACGGTAATTGTCTTTATATTCGGTTTCAATATCCGACGGGGAGAGCATATTGTCCTTGAGCTTTCCGATTGTTTCGAAAACTCCTTTTGCCGGATACATCTTATCGTCAAGTGAAAGCTCGCGGATAATATCCCCGACCAAACGCCGGCTGTCCGCGGTATCGTATACCGTAAAGGATTTATCAAAACCGAGCCTGTCTATGTCCCGGTGCAGGATACGCATACAGGCGGAGTGGAACGTGGACGCCCAGATATCGCGCGCCGAATCGCCGAGCGCTTCCTCAAGACGGCTTTTTATCTCGCCCGCCGCCTTGTTCGTAAACGTAATCGCGATAATCGACCATGGCGCCGCGGGGCATACCGCGCAAACCTCCGTCACCCGCTCCCGCGCCCCGGGAGACGGGTTTTTTATGTATTCCTCCAGAAACTCATAATCATCGTCGGTTATATAATCAGGAACATCCTCCGACCGGTACCCGTTTCCGAACCTTACCAGGTTCGCTATGCGGTTAATCAGAACGGTAGTCTTCCCGCTGCCCGCGCCCGCGAGTATCAGAAGCGGGCCTTCGGTCGTATAAACCGCCTGCTTCTGCATCGGGTTTAAAAAACCAAACTCGTTTTCGATTGCCTTTTTACGTAAGCTTAGAAAATCCGCGTTATTGTATTTAATGAGCATTTTTCCACCTTCGTATATTATTCATAAAACTGTAAACCGCACGCATATTAACAATACGGTATTATATATTGACCGCAAACCCGGCAAATATATAAATACCGTATCAGCCAGAAAAACATAGCGTTTTACGCGTTAAGCACCGCCGCGCCTATAATCCCCGCGTCGTTTCCGAGCGTCGCGGTGATAAGAGATGTCTGCTTGCCCCCGCGGGAGTAGCGCTCGCGCTCTAAAATTTCTCTTAACGGAGCGAGCAGATACTCGCCCTCCTTTGACAGCCCGCCGCCGATAATTACCGCCTCGGGCTGGAATATGTTCACAACGTTCACAACGCCGACGGACAGATATTTTATAAACGTATCCACCGCGCGCGTACCCGCCTCGTCGTTTGCGCGCTTCGCGTCAAACGCGGTTTTCCCCGTGATGTTGTCGGCGCTGCCTTGACAAAGCTCCCACATAAGGCTTTCGGGGTGCTTTTTCATCTCCTCGGCCGTGTAGCGCTTTAGCGCCGTGGCGGAAGCGTAAAGCTCGAGGCAGCCGCGCCTGCCGCAGTTGCAGGGCAGTCCGTCAACAACGATTACCTCGTGTCCCAGCTCGCCCGCCGCGCCGTTTATACCCTTATAAAGCTTTTTATCCAGAACGATTCCAAAGCCCACGCCGGTACCGACGGTAATCAGCACGGCGTCCCTGAAATCCTTTGCCGCGCCCGCTAAAACCTCGCCGAGTGCCGCGGCGTTAGCGTCGTTATCCACAAATACGGGAAGACCCGTTGCCGCCTCGACGCTTTCTTTCAGCTTTGTGTTTTCAAACGGTATATTGTTGCAGTATACGACGCGCGTTGTTTCCGGGTCAACCTGCCCCGGAACGCCGATTCCGACAGAAGCTATATTATGCCCCGGGTTTTCACGTGTGATTTCTTTGATAAGCGCGATAATCGCGCGGATTATTCCGGACTCGCCCGAGCCCGGGTTAGTCGGTACGCCGCGGCGCGCGATTATTTCATATGATTCGTTCACAAGCCCCGCCGCGATATTGGTTCCTCCCACATCGATTCCGATTCTCATATGTTTATCTCCTGCGGTTTTCAAGATATTCGGTGAGCCGTTCCATATTGCCGTTAACGATAAGCTCCTCGGGGAAACCGACGCTTTCGAGCATTTCGAGCGCGGGCGCGACAAGCCCGATCTGGTCCTTCGCGTGCGCGTCGGAATTCACCATGACCCTTGTCCCGTGCTTTTTGCAGAGCTTCGCTATTTCAATACAGTTCGGAATGCTTGAAATGCGATGTCTGAAGGACGCCGCGTTTATTTCGATAAGCTTTCCGACCCTCGCGCATTTTTTAATAACCGCCTCATAGTCGCATAAGAACATAGGCGTGCCCATATGTCCGATTAAATCGATATACGGGTTTTCGAGGACCTTCCAGTACGCGTTTGTGAATTCGTCGTAATCTTCGCCGTGGAAATATCCGCCGTGTATCGAAGCTATCCCGAAATCCAGGAGATTTCCCCAGCTCGGGTCGATGTCAGTTTCGCCGTTGGCGTTTATAATATTTGCCTCGATGCCGTGAAGAATCTCAACGCCGGATATGCTGCGCGGCAGCCATTCGTGCATGGTTGCGAAGTAGCTTTCTTCCGGACCGTCTTCCACAATCGGACCGTGGTCGGTTGTGGCAATCATTTTAAGGCCGAGCTCCGCCGCGGCGGCGCAGTTTTCCTCAATTGAGCTGTCCGCGTGGCTGCTTATATTCGAATGTGTATGCAGATCGGCAACTATTTTCAAAGACAATTTTATGCCTCCCCGTGACGGGTTTAATAATTGTTGTTTTCGAAATGGGCGTTAATACGCTCGGTCAGCTCCCGCGCGGCGTTGTACCCCATCTTTTTATTCCTGTTTGCCATTGCGGCAACCTCTATAATCACGGCCAGGTTTCGCCCGGGCTTGACGGGCACCGTAAGGCTCGGGATGCGGACGTCGAGTATGGTAGTATACTCGGTTTCAATGCCCAGCCTGTCATAGTGCTTGTCCTTGCGCCAGATTTCAAGGTTTATAATCAAATCGATCTTTTCGGTGGGCTTGACCGCGCCCATACCGAAAATTCTCCTGACGTCAACGACGCCGATTCCGCGAAGCTCTATAAAATGCCGGATTATTTCGGGCGCGCTGCCCAAAAGCGTTTTCGCCGAAACGCGCTTAAGCTCGACCGCGTCGTCCGCGATGAGCCGGTGTCCGCGCTTGACGAGCTCGATTGCGGTCTCGCTTTTACCTATACCGCTTTCGCCGAGCAGCAGCACACCCTCGCCGTAAACCTCGACGAGCACGCCGTGACGGGTAATGCGCGGAGCGAGATTCAGATTTAAAAACGCGATTAACGCGGCCATGAACACGGACGTCTGCTCCTCGGTGCGAAGCAGCGGGGTGTCATATTTCTTAGCGATATCGATAAAGTCCGGGAATACATCCATGCCGCGGGTAAAGATAACCGGCGGGACGTTCGCGGCGAGCAGGCTTTCAAACCTGCGGTTTCTGGTCTCACTGTCAAGGTTCTGAAGATATGTCATCTCCACCTTGCCGATTATCTCAAGCCGTTCGTTGTCGAAATAGTCGAAAAATCCGCCAAGCTGCAGCCCGGGGCGGTTTAAATCGGTCCTTCCGATTTCAATGTCCTCGTAAGAGTCGGGCGCCCAGATGATTTCGAGGTTAAACTCGTTGATTATTTCCTTTAATTTTATTTTATAATTACCTGTGTTTTCAACCATTCGGGCACCTCCGTGTTCAGAATAATGTGACTTGTTAAAAATTATATAATGAAACCGAGTAAAAAACAATGTGTTTTCATAAAAAATTCGGGCTTTGCAAATTATAAGGCTGTTGTTTGTTCTCTTCACCCGGGCGGGAGGAATAATAAACAGTGTTTTAAAACCTGTTTTAAAGGTGCCCGGGCGCAATTGCTTTTTAAAGCGAAGGAAGCTTGTCTCCGTACGAAGGGGGCGGGCGGTACGGTTTTCATACGGTTTATCGCACATAAAAAACAATTTGACATAAAATTTATTTATGGTAAACTATTGGTAAGATTGAGATACATGTTTGGAGGAAAACCATGAACAAAACCTCTCGCCTGACCCGCGGCGCGCTGATAGGCGCGGCTTACGCGGCGCTTACGCTTGCGCTGCCGTTTATCGGTTTCGGGCCGGTACAGTTCAGAGCGGGCGAGGCGTTGACTGTTCTGCCGTTTATTTATCCCGAAGCCGTCTGGGGTCTTACGGCGGGATGTTTTGTTGCGAATTTCATAGGTATGGCGCTCGGTTTTACCACACCGTGGGACATACTTCTCGGGACATTGGCCACCCTTATCGCCGCATACGCGACGTCAAGGGTAAAAAGCCCGTGGCTCGCGCCGGCGCCGCCAGTAATCGCAAACGCGGTTATAATCGGCGCCATGCTGACTTTTGTCGTTATACCGGGTTTTGCACACGCGCCGCTATATTACAATATCCTGACGATTGGGATTTCGCAGGCAACCGTTTGCTACCTTGCCGGGATTCCGCTTTTGTTTTTTATCAGACGTTTCAACAAACAGAATGGGAGTACAGACAAGAATGAAAGTTAAAAAAGCCGTAATTCCGGTTGCGGGGCTGGGTACGCGCATGCTGCCCGCCACAAAAGTGGTTCCGAAAGAAATGCTTCCTTTAATCGACAAGCCGGGTATACAGTATATTGTCGAGGAGGCCGTCGCGTCCGGGATTGAGGATATCCTGATGATTACGAGCCGCGGCAAATGGACCATTGAGGACCATTTCGACTACGCTCCCGAGATTGAGGAAAAGCTTAAGGCGGCGGGCAAAGAGGATGAGCTCGCTATGATTCGCTCGCTTGCCAATATCGCGAACATCACGTTTGTGCGGCAAAAGGAGCTTAAGGGGCTCGGTCACGCGATCTGGTGCGCCCGGCGATTTACGGGGGATGAACCGTTCGCGGTTTTGCTCGGCGATGATGTTATGTGCGCCGAAATACCGGTATTAAAGCAGCTTATCGACGCGTCGGATAAATTCGGCGCGAGCGCCGTCGGCGTACAGTATGTCGGCAATGAGGATATCGGCAAATACTGCTCGCTCGATGTAGAAAACATTGAGAACAACCTGTATCTCGTAAAAAGCCTTATTGAAAAGCCGGAACCCGAACAGGTAATGTCGAATTTCGCGATACTCGGAAGGTATGTTTTAACGAGCGGGATATATGATGTTCTCGGGAATCTGCCGCCGGGCTACGGCGGTGAAATTCAGCTTACCGACGGCTTGAACAAGCTGTGCGCGCGGGAAAAAATGCTCGCCGTCGAGTTTTCCGGCAAGCGTTACGATACGGGCAATATCAAAGGGTATCTTGAAGCGACGATACAGTTCGGGCTTATGCATCCGGAAGCCGGCGAGTGGCTTCGCGATTACCTTAAAAGCTTAAAGCTTTGATAATTTACGGGAGGCACTATGTTCAGGAAGTTTCTTATTATATTAACGTGTATATTGGCGGTATGCACCGCGGCAACAAGCCAGAACATCGGCAACGCGATAGGCGAGAAAATCGTTGAAACCGTGCTCGGTAAGAATATCGAGATTAACGGCGACAGCGTCACCGTCGCGCATGACGACGGGGCGAAGTATGTTTACGGTACCGGCAAATGGCCGGGAATCACTATCGCGAAGCTTATCCCGCGCGTTGGTGCCGGAGTTGTCAGGCAAACGCTGTATACAAAGGATACATGCGTTATTACCGTAACGGGCGTCAGGGAGGATTATTTTGACTCCTATATCAGACAGGTCAACGCCGCGGGCTTTAAATACACGCCGGATATGAGCGGCGGGAATACCGAACGCTGTTTTTCCGCAAAGAGCTTTACCGGAAACACGCTGAACGTCACATATTATACGGATAACGGAACTCTCAGTATATATTTTTCTATTGCAAAAAAGCCAGAAAACTTGACATCGTTAGAAAATACTATATAATATATATGTTCTATTCCTTGCTCCCGCAATCCGGGTGTTTGCCGCGCCCGTAAAGCGGGGGCCGAAGTCCAAAAGGAGGTGTAGCAAAATGGCAAAGGTTAAATCCAGGTACGAAACCGTATTTATCGTTGATTGCACCAATATCGGCGAAGACGAAACAAACGCCCTCGCAACCAAGTTCAAAAGCTTGATTGAGGAAAACGCGTCTGTTACGAATATTGACGAGTGGGGCAAACGCAGGCTCGCGTATCCGATTGACGATTTGAACGAAGGATACTATGTGCTTGTCGAATTTGAAAGCGACCCGTCTTTCCCCGCCGAATTGGACCGCAATTTCAGAATTACGGAAGGCATTATGCGCTCGATCATCGTTTGCAAAGACGATGTAAAGTAACGGGGAGGGAATCATTATGTTAAACAAAGCGATTCTCATGGGCAGACTTACGCGCGACCCTGAACTTAAGCATACGCAAAGCAACATTCCCGTTGTTACGTTTACTCTCGCGGTTGACCGCGGATTCGGCAGAAATCAGGAAACACAGCAGCAGACTACCGATTTTATTAATATAGTCGCGTGGCGGAATACCGCCGAATTTGTTTCAAAGTATTTCAGGAAGGGACAGCTTGTGGCGGTGTCCGGCAGAATCCAGGTCAGAAACTGGAAAGACCGGGACGATAATAACCGTGTTTCCGTCGAGGTTGTCGCCGACGAATGCTATTTTGCCGAGCCCAAACGCAGCGATTATTCGGCTTCCCCCCAGATTCAGGAGGAAGAGGATACGAAATCCGGCTCAATGCCGGAGGTCAGGTCCGAATTCGAGGAGCTAATCGGCGAGGATGACGAGCTGCCGTTTTAAAGGCGGCGGCCTTTAACCGTTATTAGTTAGGAGGAAAACCCACTTGGATAAAAACAATAAAAGCCGTAAGCGCAAAAAGGTATGTACGTATTGCGTGGATAAAGTCGAATATGTCGATTATAAGGATATTTCACGCTTGCGCAGGTTTATGTCCGAACGCGGCAAAATCCTGCCGCGCAGGATGACGGGCGCCTGCGCCGCGCACCAGCGGCAGATTACCGGGGCTATCAAGCGCGCAAGGCATATCGCGCTTCTGCCTTACGTAAACGACTGATACCACGTTCAAAAAGCCGCTTTGATAAGCGGCTTTTTTATGTCTGACGGGAGTTTTTTTCTTCCCTGAAAGACGGGCGGAAAAGGCGATTTAAGGTTTCTCTCCTCCCAACGGGGAGGAAAACCGTCCATGCAATTCGGTTTTTTTAATGTTTTCATAAAAACTTCCCTTGTTTTGGGATGTTTTTTTTGATAAAATTATGCTTGTTGATTGCTTGAGAGCGGGTGTAAAATGGAATATAAGAAAATAACGGTGTTTGCGGGCCATTACGGCAGCGGAAAAACCAACCTCGCGGTAAATTACGCGCTGAATCTGAAAAGCCGCGGATTTGACACCGCGCTCTGTGATTTGGATATCGTAAACCCGTATTTCCGTTCAAAGGACAGCGAAAGGCTGCTCGCGGAGCGCGGGATTCGCGTGATATCATCGAAATTCGCGAACACGAATCTTGATGTCCCCGCGATTAACCCCGAGAGCTACTCTATATTCGCGGGGGATAAGAAAACGTACTATGTTATAGACTTGGGCGGCGATGACCGCGGCGCTTACGCTCTGGGGCGGTTCTCCGGGTTTTTCGCGGGTTTAAAGTCCTATGAGATGATTTTCGTCATTAACATGTACAGGCCCGAAACCGCGGCGCCGGAAGCGGCTATGAGTATTATGCGCGAGATTGAAGCCGCGTGCCGCGTGAAGTTCACGGCAATCGCAAACAACAGCAATATCGGGAAAGCCACTACGCGCGCTCATATAGCGAACTCGGTTGAATATGCCGAAAGGGTGGCGGAGCTATCAAAGCTTTCTATTAAAATGACATGCTTCATGCAGGGTATAGACGGGCGGGATTTTCCGAATCCTTACCCGATTAAAATATACACGAAAGAGATTTGGGATATATAAGGAGGTTTCGGTCAATGCCGAGAGTAACGTTTAAGGAAGACGAGTGCAAGGGCTGCGGTTTGTGCGTAACCGTGTGTCCGAAGAAAATACTCGCGATGTCGGGGGATAAAATCAACCGCAAGGGTTATTATCCGGCGTACTGCGCCGATATGGATAAATGCATAGGCTGCGCTATGTGCGCGATTATTTGTCCCGATGTTGTGATTAAGGTGGAAAGGTAGGGGTTCTGATTTGGATACGGTTTTAATGAAGGGAAACGAGGCTTTGGCGGAAGCCGCCATTCGCGCGGGCTGTCGCTTTTTTTTCGGTTACCCGATTACGCCGCAGACAGAGGTCGCGGCATATATGGCCAAGCGCATGCCGCGCGTCGGCGGTACATACCTGCAGGCGGAGAGCGAAGTCGCGGCAATCAATATGGTGCTCGGCGCGTCCTCGGCGGGCAAGCGCGTTATGACGTCGAGCTCAAGCCCGGGCATATCGCTTAAAAGCGAAGGGATATCCTATATCGCGGGCTCGGATTTGCCCGCGGTAATCGTGAATATCCAGCGCGGCGGCCCGGGGCTCGGCGGTATTCAGCCCTCGCAGTCGGACTATTTCCAGGCGACGCGCAGCACGGGACACGGCGATTTCCATGTGCTCGTGCTTGCCCCTAATTCGGTTCAGGAAATGGCAAGCCTTACATTCGAGGCGTTTGATCTGGCGGATTTATACCGTATGCCCTGCATAATACTGGGCGACGGCATTTTGGGGCAGATGATGGAGCCCGTCACGTTCCCGGAAAGCGGCGGACGCAAGCTGCCCGAAAAGGACTGGGCGCTTACGGGCACCGGCGGCAAGAGAAAAAAGAATATCGTAAACTCGCTGTATCTGACGCCGAGCAAGCTTGAGGAAATGAATTTCAAACGGTTTGAGCGCTATGAGATAATCAAAAAGGAAGAGCAGAAATCCGAAAGCTATATGACGGACGACGCGGATATAATCATCGTGGCGTACGGCGCGTCGGCGCGCGTCGCGAGAAACGCGATTGAGGCGGCGCGAGAGAAGGGCATCAAGGCGGGGCTTATCCGCCCGATAACCTTGTGGCCGTTCCCGGTTGACGTGTTGAAAAGCGCGGCCAAAACCGCGAAGGCGTTCTTAAGCGTCGAGCTTTCCATGGGACAGATGATAGACGACGTACGCCTCGCGATTGACTGCGCGCGGCCGGTGTACTTATGCAACCGCACGGGCGGAATGGTCATGAAGCCGCAGGAGATACTTAAAAAGCTTGAGGAAATCTCGGGAGGTGAATTACAATGAAGGTAGTATTCGACAGACCGAAATCCCTGTCAAATGTAGAGACTCATTACTGTCCGGGCTGTATGCACGGCGTAATTCACCGCCTTATTGCCGAGGTTATGGACGAACTGGATATAGCGGGAAGGACTATCGGAATTGCCCCCGTCGGCTGCAGCGTGCTGGCATATAATTATTTCGAGTGCGACATGGCGCAGGCGCCGCACGGCAGGGCGCCCGCCGTTGCGACGGGACTTAAGCGCGCATTACCCGATAATGTGGTTTTCACGTATCAGGGCGACGGTGACCTTGCCGCAATCGGCACCGCCGAAACCGTGCACTCGGCGGCGCGCGGCGAGAATATAACGGTGATATTCATTAACAACGCGATTTACGGCATGACGGGCGGCCAGATGGCGCCCACAACACTGCCCGGGCAGATTACGCAGACCTCGCCTTACGGCCGCGATACGAAGACCGCGGGATACCCGATTCGGATTTGCGAGATGCTCTCGACTTTAGACGGCGTGGCATACGCCGAGCGGGTCGCGGCTGACAGCGTCCCGCATATCAACGCGGCGAAAAAAGCGATAAAAAAGGCGTTTGAGTACCAGATCGATAAAAAGGGTTTTTCGATTGTGGAGATTATTTCGACGTGTCCGACAAACTGGGG
>JAAYXM010000225.1 GCA_012515925.1 Clostridiales bacterium | reverse complement strand
TAAAAGCGTAACCGCAAGAACCGTCCCCTTGGTTACCCTCCCTTGGTTACCCTTTAAAGCCCGCGATTTTTACAAATTTCAACGCGCTTGTTTCGATTACAAGCAAATCGTCGTCGTGCTCCGGCTGAACACCGATAAAGTTTGTGCCGGTTATAACCAGCATGCCTGTGATTTCGCGGTATTTGCCGCCGGATATGGCACACCCCGCGCGCACCGTTTTGCCTATATGGCGGTGCAGGTAATCCGTTAGGCTGTACGGCCATGGCACATCCGGTGCGGTAAGGTCAAGCCCGCCCGTCACCACGCTTTCCCCGGTTACTTTATCGTCCGGGTCGCTGAACATACGGTCTGAAAGCATTTCGGGAAGCCCGGAATTTAAAGACATAGTCATCACCCAATCAGGCAAGGGGGCGAACCCGCCCCCCGCCTGCCCAACATTCAGCTTTTCTTCGGGGAGGGAAAGCTGTATTTTTTACTGTCGAGGAATTCCTGAACGTAGCGCAGCGACTCTCCGAACCGCTGAAAATGCACTATCTCCCGTTCGCGCAAAAACCTCAGCGGTTCTATTACGTCCGGGTCGTCAGCCATGTTTATCAGATACTCATAGGTAGAGCGCGCTTTCTGCTCTGCCGCCATATCCTCGTATAGGTCGGTGCGCGGGTCGCCCTTCGACTGTATATAAGCCGCGGTAAACGGGACGCCCGACGCGCTTACCGGGTAAATGCCTCTGTCGTGGTCCACATAGTACGCGTCAAGCCCGCTGTTTTTAATTTCATCGTAGCTTGCCCCGCGCGTGAGCTGCTTGACCATCGTTCCGATCATTTCAAGGTGCGCGAGCTCCTCGGTGCCGATATCGTTGAGTGTGGCCTTGGCCTGGGGAGTAATCATGGTAAACCTTTGACTTAAGTATCTCAAAGATGCGGCAAGCTCTCCGTCCGGCCCGCCGTACTGCGTAATAATAAGCTTTGCCATTCTCGGGTCCGGCTTTCTTATCTTGATGGGATATTCAAGCTTTTTATCATACACCCACATCTAATCCATATCCTCCTTTAATTCAAAGTTAAATGACTTCTGCCACGGCCACGGACCCTCTATCCACTGCCACGGGTGTCGGCTTTCGCTGCTGTTCGCGAGCAGCATTCCGTAGGATTGCGTAAATTCCTTTTTAAGCGAGTTTACCTGCCTTACGCTTTCGTTGTACTTGGTCAACGCTTCCTTGTCGTTCGGGTGGGTGTTCAGATACAGACCGAGGTCGATTATATAGAAATCCAGCGCTGAGATTTTCCGCAGCAAATCATCCCTACTCATCGTCCATTACCTCTTTTCTCCGCTCCCAGCCGTAAATATTATACAGAGGCGGGAATGCCGTCCCGCGTGCGAGTGATTTCATCGGCGAGAATGTATTGCACAGCTTTTCAAACGGAACATAAGCGTGCGCAAGCTTAACATCCTCCAAAACTGTTTCCTGAGGAATACACACTGCACGCGCAGCCTCAAGACTCTCTGTGTTCATTCGCAAAACTCCTTTTTAAATTTTTTGCCGGCGCATTATTATGATATGCCTTGCTTAGGACAACGGTTACGGCTTCCCGCGTTATGAGCGGGATAGCCGAAAGATGAGGCTCACGCATATGCTCCGCGTGGCGGGGGTGTTTGAATTTCCGGTTGATAAAAAGCATATATTATATTATAATATCTGTTGTGTTATAACCGTGATAAATCAATCAATGGCAAGACCGCACTAACCGGGGAGTTAGCGGTGCCCTGTACCTGCAACCCGCTTTAGCAGGGGTGAATTCCGTTTATGCGGTTATGCGGTGTGCAGTCCGGGTTATATAAGTGGCGATGAGAGACCGGTCCTGCGCAACGCCGAGCCGTGAACCATGTCAGGCGGGGAACCGAGCAGCATTAAGCGGTTTGTCGGCGTGTGCCGCGGGTGTGCCGATTTCGAGTTAACTGTATAAATTCCGTGCATATCGTTTAATCAAGTAACGGTGTGCGGTCTTGCGATTGATTGATTTTATTGATTTTTTTTATAAAGGCGGTGACGGGTTGTATCAGGCACTATACAGGAAATGGCGTCCAAAAACGTTTTCCGAGGTGGTTGGGCAGGAGAATGTTACGGACACGCTTAAAGCCCAGGTCAAGGCCGGCCGGCTGTCACACGCCTATATTTTCTTCGGCGCCCGCGGGACGGGGAAAACCACAAGCGCGCGCATACTCGCGCGGGCGGCAAACTGCGAAAGCCCTAAATCCGGCAACCCGTGCAACGAGTGCCCCTCCTGCCGCGGCATATTAAGCGAGGGTATTCTCGATGTTATCGAGATTGACGCGGCGTCGAACAACAGCGTGGATTATGTCCGCGAACTGCGGGAAGAGGCGGTTTACTCGCCCGCCAGCGTAAAAAAACGCGTTTATATCATTGACGAAGTTCATATGTTCTCCGGCAACGCGTTCAATGCGTTTCTCAAAATATTGGAGGAGCCGCCTGAGCATGTTATATTTATCCTCGCTACTACGGAGATACACAAGGTGCCTGTTACGATTCTGTCCCGGTGCCAGAGGTTCAGGTTCAAGCGCCTTACGGTTTCCGACATTAAGGACAGGCTTGTTTTCATTGCCCGCGCCGAGGAAATAGACATAGAGGATAACGCGGCGGAATACATAGCCTCGTTGTCCGACGGGGGACTCAGGGACGCGGTTTCGCTTCTTGAGCAGTGTATTTCCTACAGGCAAAAAGGAGTTATCACCGTTGACACCGTTGAGGAGGTTGTCGGCCTCGCGGGTACAGCGGCGATGCTTAAGATGCTTGAAGCCGCGGCAAAGCACGATACCAAAACCGCGCTTGAGGTCTTAAACGGTATATATACGGACGGGCGAAATCTCATCTCGGTTTTGGGCGAAGCCTCGGCGGTGCTCAGGGATATATTGATTATTAAGACCGCGCAGGACACCGATGTTCCCAGAATAAGCGGCAGGTATCAGAAATCCGAGCTTGTCGGGCTATCGGAGCTCTTTGACGTTAGCTCGCTGATATCCTGCATAGAAACAATTCAGAATACGCTCAGTACGATATCCGGCAGCGGCAACCGCAGGATAGACGCGGAGCTCTGTATAATCCGTCTCTGCGGCAGCGTCAAATCGGGGGATTATATAGCGTTAAGCGACAAGATAAGCGCGCTTGAAAACATGCTTTCGGACGCGCACGCGAAAACCGTTTATGAGAAAAAGCCGGACACGAAGCAGACCGGGATTGTTCCGGATATAAAGCAGACTGAGAAAAACCCGGAAACAAAAACGGATGAAGCCGCTCCTCAGAAGCCGGTTGAGAAAAAAAGCGGCGGGCGCAAAAAGACCGAAGACGAAAAGCAGGACACGATTACAAAAACGCCCGTCAATGCCGACGGCCTTGACGCGGAAAAGCTCTGGAAGGATATAATCAAAACCGCGAAAAGCGAACTTATGCCAGGCGTCGCCGAGATAATAAAGGACTTAAAGCCCGCTTATTCCGACAATACGCTGTGGCTATATACAGATAATCAGTTTACGCTGAATATGCTGAAAAAACGGGAAAACCTCGACGCGCTCCATAAACACGCCGAAGAAATACTCGGCGCGAAGATTCTTATCAGACCGGGCGAGCCGGAGGAGCGTCAGGACGTACCGAGCGAGTTGGAGGAGCTTTGCCAAAACCTTCAGGGTATTCCCGATATAATCATAAAACCTTAAGGAGGATAAATTCATGAAAAAAGGCTTTCCGGGCGGCGGCGGTGGCGGTTTCAATATGAATATGATTAAGCAGGCGCAGAAGATGCAGCAGGACATGATGAAGCTTCAGGAGGAGCTTGAAAACGCTGGGTATTCGGCAAGCGCGGGCGGCGGCGCCGTCGAGGCGACGGTTAACGGAAAATACAGGCTTACCGCGATAAAGATTGCGCCCGAAGCCGTTGACCCCGAAGATACGGAAATGCTTGAGGATTTGATTATAGCCGCGGTGAGCGAGGCAATTAACAAGGCGGAGGCGGAAGCCGCGAACGAGATGAAAAAGCTTACGGGCGGTCTGAATATACCCGGAATGTTTTAAAGGGATGTGGAATAAGTGCGATTTTTTGCCGCGCCTGTTGAGGATTTGATAGAGCAGTTTCGGAGCCTTCCCGGTATAGGCCATAAAACCGCGCAGCGGCTTACGTTCTATATTCTGTCATTGTCAGACGAAACGGCGCTTGAATTCGCGAACGCGGTTATCCGCGCGAAAAAGGCGGTCAAGCTGTGCCGCGAGTGCCAGAATCTTACGGACGCCGAGGTTTGCTCGATTTGCGGCGATTCATCGCGCGATAAGTCGGTAATCTGCGTGGTTTCCGACCCGAAGGACGTGCTCGCGCTTGAGAAAACCCGCGAGTACCGCGGCGTTTATCACGTGCTGCACGGGTATCTTTCGCCGATTAACGACATGGGCCCGGATGATATAAAGGTAAAAGAGCTTATCACAAGAGTGTCTAACGAGCAGGTTTCCG
>JAAYXM010000224.1 GCA_012515925.1 Clostridiales bacterium | reverse complement strand
GCATTTTGTATCCGAGTAAACCGCCACATCCTCTATCTTATAGCGAATCAGCGGGGTTGACTTTGTCAGAAAACAGGTCACAACCATATGCGTAGGTTCGCAGGGCGCGGCGTCCGTACCGTCGTCGCGTAAAAACTCAACAATTCCTGATTCGAAATTTACGTGCAGCCTGCCGTGTTCACACTGTGTAATAAGCGGCGCGCCCTCGGCGGAGCCGTAGTAATTGATAACCTTGCAGCCAAACGCCTTTTCTATATTTTCCCGCTGTTCGGGCAAAAGCGTTTCCGCGGTAACAAACACCGCTTTCGGCGAAATATCCGTACCCTCCTCTATTGCCCACTTAGCGAGAATGTTTACGGCGGAGGGATAGCCCTCAATAACCTCGGGCTTATACCGTACCGCTTCTTTAAGGTATAAATCCTTGTTTTTATCGTGCAGATCATATACCGACATGACCAGTTGACGCCCGAACAGATTATACCGCCAAAAACACTTTTTCTTTTTCGTTATTACCTTGCCAACAAACGTGATATGTCGCATCTTACGGTTTACGCCGTGACAGATTTTAAGACGTTCAAGCAGCGCCATCCTGCTTCTGAAATCCTCTATGTTCGTCTTTATCGTAAGCGGCGTGCCCGTAGACCCGCTCGTATGAAACGTAAGGTTCCTATTGCCGTAATATGTATAAAAGCTCTTAACGTTTTTCCTTAAATCCTGCTTGGATAATACCGGAAGCTTCTTTATATCCGACAGTGTTTTTATATCTTCGGGTTTTACCCCGGCTTCTTCAAAGGCTTTTTTGTAATGCTCCGATTTTTCCGCGATTTTTAGTAGTTTTATCAGCTCATTTAATTGGTATTCCTCTATAAACTCCTTATCCTTTTTCTCGGTTTCAAGAAAAAATGCAAGGCGCTTTTTAAAATCCCCGCCGTAGCGGCTGTACTGCCGTTTAATGCCGTACAGGCTTACGCAGATGTTCTGCAAAGCTACCGGCAGCATATCATAAACCTTTTTCAAAGCGGCCATCCGTTATTTCTCCTTTAAAACCTTAGCATATAACTCAACTGTCTTTTTTACTGCGGACGAAATTAAAAAATCGTTTTTAACGCGGCTTATCGAGCCGGCCGACATATCCTTATATGTTTCAGGGTTATCCAATAAATACCCTAAGGATTTCGCGAGTCCCTCCGGCGTTTCGTCACGGCATAGGACTCCGAGCTTGCCGTCTCTCAATATCTCGGGTATCCCGCCGACAGCCGTCGCGACCGCGACAACTCCCTGTGCCATCGCCTCAAGCATCGACACGGGTAAATCCTCGTTTTTTGAACACAAAGCAAATATGCTCCAATTGCTTATTATCGGTTTTATATCGTCAACCCAGCCGTAGAATTTAACCCTGTCGATAAGATTTAAGCTTTCAACCTGCCGTTTAAGCTTTTCCCCGTTCTCCCCTTCGCCGATTATCTCAAGGTATATGTTTTTATTGTCCTTAACTAATATATTAAACGCATCTAATAATAAGTCAATCCTCTTATTATCGGTAAATCTGGCTATTGTTCCTATTCTTATTTTATCGTATGTATCGAGCGCTCGGCCGGCTTCCGCGCATAACCCGTCCGGAATACCGTTATAAATCACATGTGCCTTTTCGGGCGGGTATTTTTCTCTTTGTATTCTTATTTGCCTCGATTTTTCGGAGACCATGATAAACGCGTCAACCATGCTTTTTGTCAGCTTGTCGATGAATACAAGCCAGCGCTTTTTCCATTTGCCTAAACCGTGATGTGTCGATACCACCCTCGCTTTGGCGATTTTTCCGGCAAAGCGCGCGACAATATCGGAATACAGCATATGCGCGTGTATCACATTTACGCGCTCGCTTTTTACAATGCGTACCGTACTGATAATATGCTTGATGATGCTTCTTCCGCCGATGATTGTGTATCTTATATTAAATGATTTCAGCTTTTCCTCGAATACGCCGCCGCGCTTTAACGCGCAGATGAAGAATTCGATATCAGGATAGGTTTTTGAGAGCTCTCGCGCGAAAGAGCATAACTGGCTTTCCGCGCCGCCGCCGCCGAGCGTGCTTATTAAAAACAATACCCTGACAGCATTCATTGACTGACTTCCCCTTTTTTACGCCTTTTTCTGCTGTAACGCCCGCGATATATTTTCCCTATGCGCGAGATGAACCTTTGCAAAATTCCGCCTTTACCTTTTCCTCTGGATAGCTGCATCCTGATAAAGAGCTTTTCGAGCGCTGCCGAGTGTTTCCCGAGTATTTTCAGCGCGCTCCAACCCCCGACGCGATAGATATAAAACAAATCGTCGTCAGTCTCGTTTACGGATTTGCCTTTGGCCGTTACCGCCAGATACCCTGCTTCCCTCGCGAGCTCTTCCGCGAGCGGGTTTTTGCCCCCGCCGGGCCATGCCATAAACCGGACTTCTTTATTCAGCTTTTCTTCTATAATATTTTTTGAGGTCTGAATTTCATATCTTAGCCTTTCGGCGTATTCCCCGTCGGTTTCGTATACGTCTATACCGTCAGGAAATTTTCGCGACAGCTC
>JAAYXM010000223.1 GCA_012515925.1 Clostridiales bacterium | reverse complement strand
TTTTACGCTTTTTTTCGGGACGGTACATCAGAAAATAAAACAGGGCGAACATAGCCGCGATAGGAAGCACAAGAGACGAAAAGGTCTCGGCGCATCCCGCGGTTTGCGCTCCCGCTCCGGTTTCCGCCGCAGCTTCCGCCGTAAGTATTAAAAATCCTAACATTAATTTACCTCCGAGAGTATTTTATTGACATAGCATATTATATCTTCTTTTTGTTTATATTACAAGCTTAATTTCCGTTTCCCGCCGCAATCGTAAGTTTGCGGCCGTGTTTTCCATCATCCCTCAGGAATCGTAAATGCCGTATGCGTGGTTTACGTCCTGAATCAGAATAATACCGTGCCCCGGCTTGTCGATACCGAGCTTTTCACGGATTGACGACACGACAGCTTCCGTTACGTCGCGATTAACAATAATCATTACGATTTCCTTTTCGGGTTCTATTTCCATATTGAATAATCTGCTTGTCTCATGCGCGCCGGAGCCGCGCGCGTTGATTATGGTTCCGCCCTTGGAGCCCGCGGCATTTGCCGCCTCGATAACATCCTCGGCTTCACCTTTGTTTATGATGGTGGTAATAAGCTGGTACATAGGAATACTCTCACTCCCTTCGTTTTCTTCGTCCCGGCACCTACAGCACCGGGAGCCCGTGATGTTGCAAACGCTTGTCGTAAACGCGATACCGTGATGAGGCTTCTCAAACTGAAACATATTGTTTAATTTCATTAACGCGTCGTCCGCGGTGGCTGTATCGCTGCCCAGCAGAATTATTTCCTTTCTCACATCGTACAGAGACAGGAACTTGAGCAACGAATTGTTGACCGTCCCGCGGCCGTAGAATACCGTGCCGCCGCTGATGCCCAGCTTTTTCGCCGTATGCAGCACCTTACTGCCTGTTCCGATGTTTACGATGACATGTATTAATTCGAAAGCCGGTAATTGAGAAAGCTCATTCACTTTTGTCTTCATCTCCTTTTATATTTGATTTTATTTCAAATATAAGTCCTAACAGTTCAAGCGTAATAATCGGCAGCATGGCAACCATGGCGATCATGCCGAAACCGTCCGCCATTAAATCCGCGCCTTCAAAGGCCTGCGCGGCGCCCTGGATAAACGCCAGTATAAATGTCGCGGTGACAGGGCCGGTAGCGACTCCGCCCGCGTCAAACGCGATACCCACAAACAGCTTAGGAATAAAAAACATAAGAGATATACATATAATATACCCCGGCAGCAGAAAATGCCATAGCTGCATTCCGGGAATCAATACGCGTATTACCGAAAGCGTAACCGCGATTCCCACCCCGAGGGCAAGCGCGGTCAGTACGGCTTTGCGCCGAACGTAACCGCTTGTTACCTCTTCTATCTGGAAGGTGAGTACATGCACCGCCGGCTCGGCAATTATCGTGACAACGCCTAAAACAAAACCGAATATTATTATAAACGCCTTGTTGTCAAGCAGCGCCAGGTTCATGCCGATAATTGAGCCCACGTCCATAAAGCCGCCGTTGACACCGGTTAAGAACAGAAACAACCCCAAAAACGCGAACAGGAATCCGGTAAGGAGCTTTCGGAGCTCTCTTTTTTTAAGCCGGAAAAAGAGCTTCTGGAGCGCTAAAAGTATAAATAGCAACGGCAGGATTGTGACAAGGCTCTCAAACAGAAAGCCCGGCAGGATATCAATAAACGGCCCGAAAACGGAATCGGGGCCGGAAACGTCTTTTTCAGAAAAAGCTCGAAACTCATTTAAGGTCGAGAACATATCAAGAATCAGAACCGTCAGAATCGCTCCGGCGGACGCCGTGGCCACAAGGCCGAAGCTGTCCTTTTCGGAGGCCTTGCTGTCTTTTTTAAGCTTGGATATACCGACGGACAGAGCCAGAATAAACGGTACGGCAAGAACCCCGGTTGTAGCGCCCGAAGCGTCGAAGGCAATTGCCAGAAACTCGCGTGATGAAAAAAGCGCTAAACCGAAAATTACGAGATATGACACTAACAGAAGCTTGTACAGCGGTATATTATAGAAAACCCTGATAAAACCGACGGAAATCATAACCGCCATACCGATTGACACTACGATAAGTAATGCGATGCCCGATATTTGCCCGGATGTAACACTGTCAACCTGGCCGGAAAGCACCAGAAGGCCCGGCTCGGCAATCGAAATAAAAAATCCGAGTATCAATCCCGAAATCACCACAAGCCAGAGTTTGTTCGATTTGGCAAGTGAAGTTCCCGTAAGATTTCCGAGCGGTGTAATGCCGATATCCACGCCGAGCAGGAATAAAGTCAACCCCAAAACTACAAGCGCCGCGCCGATTAAAAACCTGATAAGCGTGTCCGCGGGCATGGGGGAGACGGTAAAATTAATCAATAATACGGCAATTGCAACGGGAATAACGGAGAAAGATACTTCCTTAAACCTGGAGAGAATCACATTCAAAACAGACATCCTTTCAAATATTAAGTTTTATTGTCGGATTTAAGGCATCACATCTCCTTTAGAATATTTTATAGGATAAAGCGCTTTACGCGGCGTTAAATATCTCGACGCCGGTATAATAGAAGCTTATTATTTCATCGGCCGTAAAGCCGCGATTTGCCATGCCTTTAGCGCCGTTCTGGCTTAAGCCCACGTTGTGTCCCCAGCCGGTACCCGAGACGAGAAAACCATCGGACGCTTTTCCGCCCGTGTCCGCGTCGCCGAATTTGTTTCGCCCCGAAGCCGTAAGTACCGTAAGCGGCTTATCGGGAAGCGGGGAGACGCCGCCCGCGCCTTTTACGAACAAACCGCTTTTATACGGATTGACGCCGTTTGAAGCGCTGTTTATATACAGAAGCCCGCCCGCCGACGGCAAACCGCCGCGCGTAATGGAGTATCTGAGGCTGTGCGTATACTTATTGTAGGTCGAACTGTTAAGAATTAGTCTCGCGTTTTCCCTTGTAAAGCTTAAAATCTTGCCGTTCTCGTCGATAAAGCTTACCTTGTAAACATTGCCCATGGGCGTGTACTGCTCGACGAACGCGTCAACTATTTTGCCGCATTTATGCCCCTTCGCGTTTAAGATCTGCGTAATCTCCGCGGATGTGTATTCATAGGACCATCTGCCGTTAATCGCGTTGTCCAGATCCTCGTACGTGTCTTTTTTACCCTTAAGATACGGGATATCATTCCACCAGACATTTGACGCGTCTTCGGTCGCGCCGCCGTTGGAGGAATGGAACACGGCGTTTATCGGTTTGCCGTCATATAATATGTACTTGCCGTATGTTTCACGCACCGCGTTGTCTGAGTTTTCGGTAGCCGAGTTGGCGCCGCGGTAAACCTGGCAGTCGGTTGTATTGCAAACGTCAAACGCGCTGCCGTGCTTTCCGAAATTGTAATAGCTGTAGGTTCTCGCGCACATGGCCTGCGCCTTGAGCGCTTCAAGAGGCCAGGCCGGCGGCATTTCGTATGGCACGACGCCCATGACGTATTCCTGCATCGGGACAAAATTAATTACAGTTATTTTGCCGCCGTTTCGTATGTACTGGAAGCCGCCGTGGTACTTATAACCCTTAAACCATGTCAGTGGCATCGCGACATCGCCTTTTGACGGATAAACACCGAGCGGACGTTCCGCGTTGTCGTATTCAAAAAGGACACTTCCGTTCGCGGTATTTATCACGGTTATGCATGTGGGGCCGGCGCCGACGACAATCGGGTTTCCGAAGCCTGAGTATTTGCTTTTTGCCGCGGAGGCTGAGTTAATATCGGTAAAAAACCCGATACGCAGCTTAAAGACGCCGTTTACATAAGCGGGTATTGCCGGAGTGCCCTGCATTTTAAGCGAGGCGGCCGCAGCGAC
>JAAYXM010000222.1 GCA_012515925.1 Clostridiales bacterium | reverse complement strand
TTCCCCTTCGCTTAACTCATTGATTTCGGTTAATACCTGCTGTTCACGGCGCAGGCGAAACGCGAGCCTGTCGGCTGATTTATCCGCATTCTGCCGGACGCTTAAAGCAAGACTGCTTTCGCATATCTCAAGATTTCCAATCCCTTTTTCGGTTATGCTGTAATTATCGCCGTTATGCTCGATATGACCGGTTTTGACCAGGTCCTCAAGACAGCCCGCAAATTCAAAATAATCAAGCGCGCCGTCACACATCGTCATTTCGGTAAGCTCTTCGAAACGCACGGGCATCGCGATACGGCGCAATACATATAAAATCAGTGTTTTTATTTCAAGCTCGCTTCTCACAAAACCGAACCGCTGCATGACATGTCCCTTTCCGTTCTACTTAACGTTATAATCCGATATTTATTCTAACATAAAACGCGTTATATATAAAGAACAATTTTTACGCTTAAAATAAGCTTTAGTCGCAGGTTTATTGAAAGATTAACTTTTAACCCCCGCTATGGGTTGACAAAAAGCGACAATCAGCTTACAGCTTGACTCCCCCGCACGGTACGCGGGAAAACGGCAACATCGTTAACTGTTATAAATTTGTAAACTTTTTCGATACCGCTGGACTTAGGTATCGTTTATTATATAAAATATAACATAGCATAATAAAACCGCAAAAGGAGCGAGATTAAATGAAAAAAAGAATGATAATCATAATCGCGGCAGCCGTTGTTGTTTTGGCGGGGATAGGCGCGGCTATATGGATAATTAATCCGTTTGCGCCAAAGCTACCTCCGAACGAAAGTATTGTTAAAGGAAACGAGGAGTTTGAGTCCGGTGATTACCGCGCGGCAGCGAAGTCGTTTAAAGATGTCCTGCTTACCGAGCCCGAAAACACCGAGGCAAGCATTAAGCTCGCGGAGGCGCAGTCAAAGCTCGGAAACACAAAGGAAGCGCGAAACGCTCTGGATACGGCGGCGATTTTAAAGCCGACCGAGAAAAAGATATATGACAAAATGCTTGAAATCTACGCGCGGGAGAACAACGCCGAGGACGCGCTGTTGTATATTGACGGTATTACCGAACCGGCAATACGCTCCGAATACATCGAACTCATTCAGGACCCGAATAACGAGGTGTTCCCTGTATTCGGAAATACGATGGGCAATATAGTAAACGACGGCTTGCTTGCGTATGACGGAAAAAAAATATTCTACAGCGAACCCACGGACGGATATTCCCTATACTCTGCGGAGCCGGACGGAAGCAATAAGAATAAGCTCGTCGACGGAGAAATCCAATCGATTAACGTATCGGGTGATCATGTCTATTTCGTGGACAAGAAAAAGGGTTACGGCATATTCAGCGTTAAAAAGGACGGAAGCGATTACAAGCGCGTAAAAGAAGTAATGGCTACGGACCTCATCGTATACGGGAATAAAATGCTGTTTGTGAACTGGATGGACGATTGCCATGTATATAAAATGAATATCGACGGCGGAAACAGCAAGCGTTTACAGGACAATGTGACAAGCGAATATATAATCCTGCGCGGTTCATGGCTTTACTATATAAACCGCGAACCCTCGGAGAATTTCCTGTACCGTATAAGCATCAACGGTGAAAACAACGAGCCGGTTAACGATGTAACAACGCTGTTCCAATGCTTTGCGGGCGATGATTTATGCTTTATAAACTGGAGCGACGACGGCAAGGTTTATAAGGCGGGCGAATCAAGCTATGTTTATCAGAAGCTTGCGGACGAGCGCTCGGGCTATCTGAATTCCAAGAACGGAATACTGTATTATGTAAACTTTACGGACGGTGACAAGATATACAAAATCAAGCCGGACGGCAGCGGTCGTAATAAAATCAACAACGACGGCTGCTCCAATCTGTTTATCGCGGGCGATTATCTGTATTATCACAATAAGAGCGGCGGAAACAGGCTGTACCGCGTTAACTTAAACGGCGGTGGCAGAAAGCTTATCGGGTATTAAGAAAGAGAGTTAAGTTATGAAAAAGTGGACGCAGCCTTC
>JAAYXM010000221.1 GCA_012515925.1 Clostridiales bacterium | reverse complement strand
CGTCGAAGCGGCCTGCGGCGGCGCCGGAACCTGCAGCAAATGCAAAATCAGGGTTTCCGGAGATGTGACCCCTAAAACAGAACGGGAAATTAAACTCCTATCTGATGCGGACGATTTGCGGCTTGCCTGCCGGACATATCCGCGCGGTGATGTCGCGATTTGGATTGACGGGCATGTTTCCAGTGCGTCGGCTCCGGTATTTAAAAGCAGGAAAATAAAAATATCTCCGAATATCGAAATAAAAAACACCCCGGCGCTCGGTATCGCGTTTGACATCGGTACAACCGGGATAACCGCCGCTCTGTATGATCTGGCTTCGGGTATAAAGCTTAAGGAAATATGTGATGAAAATTCGGGTCGGGTCTTCGGCGCGGATATCATATCCCGTATTTCGTATTCTATTAAGGACGAGGAAAGCAAAACCAGACTGACAGACACGCTGCGCGGGCAGCTGAACAGCATAACCGCGGCGCTCCATAAGAAAAAATCAGAAATTCTTTATATAACCGTGGCGGCAAATACGGCGCTATTGCACTTTCTTACGGAAAAACCCGTAAACGGTCTCGCGCAGGCGCCCTATACCCCCGACAGCACGTTCGGCTTCGAGGTTGACGCTTGCGATATAGGGATAAACTGCAAAAACGCGAAGGCGTATTTATTACCCGCGATATCCGGGTATGTCGGCGCGGACATCACCGCCGGGCTTATTGCCGCGCGTTTTCATAAAAAGAACGGTTTTTCGCTGTTTGTGGACATCGGTACAAACGGTGAAATGGCAGCGGGCGGAAAAGACGGAATTACCTGCTGCTCAACCGCCGCGGGGCCGGCATTTGAAGGCGCGGGACTCAGCTGCGGCATGCCCGCCCGCCCCGGCGCGATTAACTATATAGACTTTGAAAACGGCAGGTTTAAAATAGAAACCATATCAGGCGCCGAGCCGGTCGGCATATGCGGTTCGGGGATTATCGACGTTATCGCCATGCTTGTACGGTATAGGGCCGTTGACACGGGCGGCAGGCTGCTCCCGCGGGAGCTTACCTACCCAGGATTTCGTGATTTTGTGCATGATACGCCGGACGGCGTGCTATTTCATATTACCGACAAGGTATATGTAACGGCAAACGATGTCAGAACGATTCAGCTTGCCAAGGCGGCAATCCGCGCCGGAATGGACACGCTTCTGACCGGGAGCGAAAAGAGCTATGACGACGTTCGCGCCCTTTATCTGGCCGGCGCGTTCGGAAGCCTTATACGAAGCGAAAGCGCCGCGGCGATCGGTCTTATACCACCTGAGCTGTTGACACGGGTTGTACCTATCGGAAACTCAAGTGCCGCGGGCGCGGCAGGTGTTCTGCTTTCAAGACGCGTTAAAAGCCAGCTGAAAACCGTTCTGAAAAAGACGCGCAGCATAGAGCTTTCGGGCGACCAGACGTTTTTTAATAATTATATAGACGCAATGTCCTTTGAATAGGGCGAAGATAGTTGAACCCCGCCCGGAGGCAGTATAAAATCGGGACGGTATCAACCGCCCCGTTTATCCGTGAATCCCCTGTTGTTTAATCAGCTGAACGCCGATTGAATATTATCGATTAAGCCGCCGACCGCTTTTATCGCTTTGCCCGTGTTTCTTCTCATTACCCGAGTCGTGCGGCTGGACATCGGCAGGAGTACCAATGTGGCCGCCGTCCCTACAATTAATCCGGTTGTAACACCCCGGTAAAAAGTATTCATCTGAATTCCTCCTCGCTTTTTATGCTTATAGTATTCCCATAAATGCATAAAATCTTATGGTATTTTGTGGAACGGAGAATGTTCATGAAAAAACTTTTTTTAATCTGCTTAGTCGCGATACTGGTTTTAACCTCTTGTATGCCGCCGGAGAACGAGTATACTCCCGACACGGATTATGAGTTGCCCGAAACGTCAGACGAGCTGTATTCATATTACAATAAGGTTGACCGCGGCATGACCAAAGACGAAATTACGGAGATTTTCGGCGAAGGCGAAGAAAACACGGAAATCGACAATCGAATCGTCAAATACCTGAATGAAAAACGCAGCGCGGGTGTAGTAATCGAATATACCTATGAGGGAAAGGTGCGCGCTAAGACACTGTTTTTCGGCGCGAAAGAAGCGCTGAGCCGGTTTTCGCCGCAGTTTGACAGCGATATACTTTATAAAATCCAGGAAAACATGCTCCTTTCCGAAGCCGTTGAAATACTCGGAAGCAGCCCGCTTGAGATAAACTGCGAATACAGTCTGAACGACCCGGTCGGCATATCGAATATATTCGCGTGGTATAACAAGGACGGCAGAAGCTATCATCTGCACACCGAAAACGGGATAATCAAAAAACGGGTTTTATACGGAACCGATTAGATTTGTTCCCGTATTTCTACCGTTCGGGAGAAGTATGTTTTTTTCTTCGTGTTGAAAAAAAGTGTTGCATAACCGATTGGTTTATTGTATACTAAATAACAAAGACAGCACCTTTAAGCCGGAACAGAGAGTCCGCCAAGGCGCGCACATTATTAATACCATATTAATGCTGATTGTGCGGTTTCTCTGAGGAGAAACCGCTTTTTTACGCAGATTCTCACATTATTCCCATATAGATGAGGTATGATATTCATGGGTGAGAAAAAAGTACAGATTATGGACGGGGTTACAATGCAGCGCTCCTTAAACCGTATCGCGTTCGAGATAATCGAACGCAACCGCGAGCTTTCCGAGCTTGTTATTGTCGGCATATGCCGCAGGGGCGCGGTGCTTGCCCGCCGTATCGCGCAAAAGCTGCTTGAAATAGAAAACGAACAAGTTCCCGTTTACCAGATAGATGTTACCGCATATCGCGACGATGTGCCCGCAAGCGTAAAAGTCGGCAAGAAGCCTTATGATATACCGGTCGCGGGAAAGCGCGTAATTCTAGTTGACGATGTTTTGCACACGGGGCGCACCGTCCGCGCCGCGATTGACGCGATTTTCGACGCGGGACGCGCGGAATGTATCCAGCTTGCCGTTCTTATCGACCGCGGACACAGGGAGCTTCCCTTCCGTCCCGATTATATCGGTAAAAACCTGCCCACCTCAAAATCCGAACAGGTCCAGGTGCTTGTTTCGGAATATGACAATGAGGAGGGCGTTATTATATGCGGAAACTGACTGTTGAAAGGGGTGCGGCATTGAAAACCCTTATACGCGGAGGCCGTGTTATCGACCCGAAATCAAAAACCGACGCCGTCAAGGATATCCTAATAGAAAACGGGAAAATCTCCCGTATAGGCCGTGGTATAGACGCGCCTGATTCAAGCGTAATCGACGCCATGGGTCTGGTTGTCGCCCCGGGGCTTGTGGATATGCATTGCCACTTAAGAGAGCCGGGCTTTGAATACAAGGAGGATATCGAAAGCGGTACAAGAAGCGCCGCGATGGGCGGCTTTACCTCGGTTGCCTGCATGCCCAATACTAAGCCGGTCGCGGACAACAGCGAGGTTATAAGCTATATAATAAAACGCGCCAAGGCGGCGGGCGTCGTAAACGTATTCCCTATCGGCGCCGTAACCTTAAATTCCGAAGGAAAAGAGCTTTCGCCGATAGAAGAGCTTATATCGGCGGGCGCGGTTGCCGTCAGTGATGACGGAATGCCCGTTATGAACGCTGATATAATGAAAACCGCGATGATTAAAGCCGCGAAACTCGGTATTCCGATAATATCCCATTGCGAGGATTTAAACCTCACGGCCGGCGGCGTGGTAAACGAAGGCGCGGTATCCGCGGCGCTTGGGCTTCCCGGCATAACCCCCGCGGCCGAGGATGTTATGGTTGCCCGCGAGATAGTGCTCGCCGATATTACCGGAGCGGCCGTGCATCTCGCGCATGTCAGCACAGCGGGCGCGGCAGCTTTGATACGATTCGCTAAGCGCCGGGGAATCAAGATTACCTGCGAAACCTGTCCGCATTATTTTTCGCTTGACGAACGTGAATGCGAGAGTTTAAACACTAATGCGAAGATGAATCCGCCGTTGCGTTCCGTAACAGATGCCGAGTCGGTAATGTTCGGCTTAATCGACAAAACGATTGACGTTATAGCGACGGACCACGCGCCGCACCATGTGAGCGAAAAAAGTAAAAGCTTCCAGGCGGCTCCGAACGGCATTATAGGCTTTGAAACCGCGCTTTCCGTCTCGCTTACGAACCTTTACCATACAAAGCTCATGAGTCTTACAGATGTCCTCGCGTGCTTAACATATAAGCCCGCCTCAATTTTAAAGCTGAACAAGGGCGAGATAAAAACCGGAGCCGACGCGGATATCGTGATTTTCGACCCTGACGCAAAGCGGACGGTCAGGGAGCGGGATTTTCTTTCAAAGGCGAAAAACTCGCCATGGATTGACAAGGAGCTCTACGGCGCCGTTATAGCTACGATTGTCGCGGGAAAACCCGTGGTATTAAACGGAAAACCGATTGTATAAATTAAAAAACCGGAGGAATACGATGTCAATAAATCAGTTAATAAGCAAGATAATAAGCAAATCGAATCCCACCGTCGCGGGACTTGACCCGAGCCCTTCGGTTATCCCGCCGTGCATTCTGGAAAAACACATTGGTGAATACGGCTGCACATTAAAGGCGGCAGCCGAATCCGTTCTTGAATTCAACCGCGGAATAATCGATGCGCTGCATGATATAGTTCCCGCGGTAAAGCCGCAGTCCGCGTTCTACGAGATGTACGGTCCCGACGGTATCGACGCTCTTAAAAAAACAATTGAGTACGCGAAACTGAAAAATCTCTATGTGATAGCGGACGCTAAGCGCGGCGATATCGGGAGCACCGCTGAGGCTTACGCCGCGGCGTATCTCGGTAAGATAAAAATCGGAGACACCGAAATAAGCCCGTTTGACGCCGACAGTCTGACCGTTAACGCATACCTTGGCTCCGACGGCGTAAAGCCGTTTCTGGATATATGCAAAGACAGGAAAAAAAGTATATTCATACTTGTAAAAACGTCAAATCCATCCTCATCCGAATTTCAGGACCTGATTGCCGGCACGCGCACGGTATACCGAGCCGTAGCGGAAAAGGCGTCGGCATGGGGGTCGGATTTAATCGGCGAATACGGGTATTCGGAGGTCGGCTTTGTGGTCGGCGCCACATATCCCGGTCAGCTTATGGAGCTTCGCCGGAACTACCAGAACACCTTTTTCCTTGTGCCCGGATACGGCGCGCAGGGCGCCAAAGCTCAGGACCTTGCCGTGGCGTTTGACCGCCGCGGGCTCGGCGCGATTGTAAATTCCTCACGCGGTATTATCGGCGCTTGGAAAAACACCGGCTCAAAAGACGGTTCAAACTATACTGATGCCGCGCGCGAGGCCGCCGCGGCCATGAAAAAGGATCTTGAAACATACTGCATTTAATTACGAAAAGGGGTTATGTATGAAAAAGGCATATTTACTGCTGAAGGACGGTACGATGTTTGAGGGGATTTCCCGCGGCGCCGCCGGATATGCCGTGGGCGAGGTTGTGTTCAACACGAGCATGGCGGGATATCAGGAGGTTCTTACCGACCCGTCATACTACGGCCAGATGGTATGCATGACATATCCGCTCATCGGGAACTACGGAATCAATACCGAGGATTTTGAATCCCACAGGCCTTGGATAAACGGTTTTATCGTTCACAGGTTAAGCGATACGCCCTCAAACTGGCGAAGCGCGGAAACCGTCGAGAGCTATTTAAAAAGAAACAACGTAATAGCAATATCCGATATAGATACGCGAAAGCTGACAAGGCATGTTCGCGAGAGCGGCGTTATGAACGGAGCGATTTTCACCGAGGATATCGAATCAGACATGGAATCCCTGATTAACGAGATAAACTCTTTTCGCATAGAGAACGCTATCGATGCCGTTACCTCGCTTAAAACCGAGAAATACCATACGCCCGGCGCGAAATATAGCGTCGCGCTATTAAACTTCGGCGCGAAGAGAAATATAATAAACTGCCTTACCCGCCGCGGCTGCAATGTCACGGTCATGCCCGCCCACACCCCGCCGGAGAAGATTCTTAACGGCGGCTTTAACGGTGTTGTACTGGCAAACGGTCCCGGGGACCCCGCGAAAAACAAGGGTATCATAGAGAATATAAAAATACTGCTTAAATTCGGCATTCCGGTATTCGGAATATGCCTGGGTCATCAGCTGCTCGCGCTTGCCGCGGGCGCTCAGACCGAAAAGCTTAAATACGGGCACCGCGGCGCAAACCACCCGGTAACCGATTTAAGCACGGGCAGGACATTTATCACAAGCCAGAACCACAACTACACGGTTGTGGAGAAAACGCTCAACCAGGATATCGCGAAAGTCAGCCATATTAATCTCAACGACAAAACCGTCGAGGGTTTAAGGTTTGTCAACTCCCCTGTTTTCTCGGTACAGTTTCATCCGGAAGGCTATCCGGGCCCGCAGGACACAAAGCACCTGTTTGACGAATTCATAACGCTTATGAACAACTGGAGGAATCATTAATGCCGCTTTCAAAGGATATTAAAAAGGTTTTGGTTATAGGCTCGGGCCCGATAGTTATCGGTCAGGCGGCGGAATTCGACTATGCGGGCACTCAGGCTTGCCGTGCCCTCAAGGAGGAAGGCCTCGAGGTTGTACTTATAAACTCAAACCCGGCTACGATTATGACGGACAAGGCAATGGCCGACCATATTTACATCGAGCCGCTCAATTCCGATGTCGTAAAGCAGGTTATCATCAAAGAAAAGCCGGACAGCATACTGCCGACGCTCGGCGGGCAAACGGGTCTTAACCTCGCTATGGAGCTTGCCGACGAGGGCTTTCTGGAAAAGCACAATGTTAAGCTTCTGGGCACGCGTCCCGAAACAATACGCAACGCCGAGGACAGGCAGGCGTTTAAGGATACGATGGCTCGCATAAACCAGCCGCTTGTTAGTTCGGACATCGCAAACAGCGTCGAGCACGCTCTGGAAATCGCGGCCGATATCGGTTATCCGGTAATCGTACGCCCCGCGTATACGCTGGGCGGCACGGGCGGCGGCTTCGCCGACAACGAAAGCCAGCTTCGCGATATCGCGGCTGTCGGTATTTCGTCCTCCAGGGTCGGTCAGGTCTTAATCGAAAAGAACATATCCGGCTGGAAGGAAATCGAATACGAGGTAATGCGCGACGCTAAGGGCAACGTCATCACGATTTGCTCGATGGAAAACGTTGACCCGGTCGGCATCCATACGGGCGACAGCATAGTGGTCGCGCCGGCGCAGACAATGAGCGAATACGAATGCCAGATGCTGCGCACGGCGGCGCTTGATATAATAACCGAGCTGAGAATTGAGGGCGGCTGCAACGTACAGTTCGCTCTGAACCCCGAATCCTTTGAGTATGCGGTTATCGAGGTAAACCCGCGTCTTTCGCGCTCCTCCGCCCTCGCGAGCAAGGCCACGGGCTATCCTATCGCCAAGGTCGCTACGAAAATCGCGATCGGCTACGGTCTTGACGAGATAAAGAACGCGGTTACGGGCAAAACCTACGCGTGTTTTGAGCCCGCGATAGATTATATAGTAGTTAAGTTCCCGCGGTTCCCGTTCGATAAATTCGTATACGGCGACAGGACGCTGGGTACGCAAATGAAGGCGACGGGCGAGGTTATGTCACTCGCCACCACTTTTGAAGCCGCGATGATGAAGGCCGCGCGCTCGGCGGAGCTCGGCGTCGACTGCCTTATTATGCCGAAATTCACGAAGCTTTCGGACGGTGAGCTTGTATCCCTGATAAAAACTCGAAGCGACGAGCGGATATTCGCGGTTATGGAGTATATGCGCCGCGGAGCGTCTCTGAAAGACATATTCGATATGACAAAAATCGACATGTGGTTTTTAAGCGGATTGAAAAACATAGTCAATATCGAAACAAAGCTTCAAAACACCGAAAAGCTCGATAAGGAGCTTTATTTACAAGCGAAGCGCATGAGCTTCCCGGACTCCGTAATCGAACGGCTGTCAGGATGTAAAGTTGATAAGCTTCACATATCCCCTTCCTATAAAACCGTCGATACCTGCGCGGCGGAATTTGAAGCCGAAACCCCTTACTTCTACTCGGTTTTCGACGCGGAGAACGAGGTGCGCGTTTCCGACAGAAAGAAAATAATCGTGTTCGGCGCGGGTCCGATACGAATCGGCCAGGGTATAGAATTCGACTACTGTTCCGTTCATTCGGTCTGGGCGCTCCGAAAGCGCGGATATGAGGCAATAATCGTAAATAACAACCCCGAAACGGTTTCAACGGATTTTGACACATCGGACAGGCTGTATTTCGAACCTCTGACGTCCGAAGACGTTCAGGGCATAATAGATGTTGAAAAGCCGGACGGCGTGATTGTTCAATTCGGAGGACAGACGGCTATCAAGCTTACAAAATACTTAAAGAAAACAAACGTAAAGGTTCTCGGTACGCCGATTGAGAGTATCGACGCGGCCGAGGACCGTGAAAAGTTTGACGAGCTTTTAGAAGCATGCGGTATCCCCCGCCCCTCCGGCGAAACGGTGTTTAAGACCGATGAGGCTCTTGAGGCGGCAAACCGAATCGGTTATCCCGTGCTTGTACGACCGTCGTACGTGCTCGGCGGTCAGGGTATGCAGATAGCGTACGAGGATGACGATATACGCGAATTCATGTCTATTATTAACCAGACCAAGCAGGAAAACCCGATTTTGGTTGATAAATATATGATGGGTCGCGAGGTTGAGGTTGACGCTATTTGCGACGGAAAGGATATCCTTATTCCGGGAATCATGGAGCATTTAGAGCGCGCGGGGATTCATTCCGGCGACAGCATTTCGATTTACCCGTCAATTACTCTGGAAAAAAAGCATATAGATACGATTGTCGAATATACGCGGCGAATAAGCCTGGCGCTTAAGGTGTGCGGGCTTGTGAATATTCAATTTGTCATATTCAACGACACGGTTTATATAATCGAGGTTAACCCGCGCTCTTCGCGCACGGTCCCGTATATATCAAAGGTCACGGGCATAACAATGGTGGATTTAGCCACAAGGTGTATGCTCGGCGAACGCCTGGCGGATATGGGCTGCGGCGTCGGGCTGCACCCGCCGGGCGAGTTTTACGCAATCAAAGTCCCCGTGTTCTCGTTCCAGAAGCTTCGCAACGTTGATACGCAGCTTGGACCCGAAATGAAATCCACCGGCGAGGTTCTGGGTATATCCCGGAACTTTAAGCAGGCACTGTACAAGGGTTTGTTAGCGGCCGGTTTTACAATGAAGCATAAGGGCTCGGTGCTTTTTTCGGTGCGCGATGTGGACAAGCAGGAGCTCGTCAAAATTGCGGACAGGTTCGCGCAGCTCGGCTTTGACATATACGCCACGGCGGGTACCGCAAACGTTTTGAATAAAAACATGATAGCAACAAACGCGGTCAGGAAAATCGACGAGCCGGAGCCCAATATCATGACGCTTCTTGAATCAGGCAAAATCGACTACGTTATAAGCACCTGCACCCACGGCAGAAAGCCCGAGGAGGCGGGCGTGCGCATCAGGAGAAAAGCCGTTGAACGCGGCATCCCCTGCCTTACATCGATTGACACGGCCTTTGCGCTTATACGCGCCATTGAAAGCAGAATCACGATGAAAGGATGCGAATTGGTGGACTTAAACTCCATATAATAATTCTTTCAAAACGGAGGCTTATATGTATATACAGGAAGACGGCACGGTTTTAAGCAATATAAAAATCTCCGAAACATATTACGATATGACGGTTTATTCCCCGAAAATAGCCGGCTGCGCGAAGCCGGGACAGTTTGTAAACATAAAATGCGGGGATGACCTGCTTCTTCGCCGTCCCATAAGCATCTGCGACTGCGACGGTGAAAATTTTAGGCTTGTATACGAAAACCGCGGAGCGGGTACAAGCATGTTGACGCGCCTTATAACAGGTGATAATCTGGATATATTGGGGCCTCTCGGAAACGGCGTTTTCCCGACGGGTGTCAGCCGGGTCCTGCTTGTCGGCGGCGGCTGCGGCGCCGCGCCGCTTCTTTTTGCAGCGAAGAAAAACAACGAATGCTCCGCCGTGCTCGGCTTCAGAACATGTAAAAACGCGGTTTTAACAGATGATTTCTATTCGGTCTGCGAAAACCTTCTGATAGCTACCGACGACGGGACGATGGGCGCTTCGGGCACGGTCGAGCGCCCGGTAAACCTGCTGCTTGAAAAACATAAGTTTTCTTATATTTTCGCCTGCGGTCCGAGACCCATGCTAAAGGCTGTATCAATAATCGCGAAGCGGCATTCAATCCCCTGCTATATCTCAACCGAGGAGCGGATGGCGTGCGGTGTCGGCGCGTGTCTTTGCTGCGCGATTAAGACCAAATCCGATAAAGAAACATATTCCCATGTCTGCAAGGACGGGCCGGTTTTTGAAGCCGGGCAAATCGTATTGGAGGATTAAGGCATATGATTGACATGTCAGTCGAAATCGCGGGAGTAAAGCTGAAAAACCCTGTTTTAACCGCGTCCGGCACATTCGGCTTCGGCCGCGAATACGCGGAGCTCTATGATTTATCAAAGCTCGGCGCTATAGCCGTTAAGGGCTTGACTTCAGAGCCCAGAAACGGCAATCCCCCGCCCCGAATAGCCGAAACTCCCATGGGTATGATAAACTCGGTGGGGCTTCAAAATCCCGGAATTAAAAGCTTTATAGAAAACGAAATCCCGTTTTTACGGAAGTTTGATACAAAAATAATCGCGAACGTTTCCGGCAATACCGTTTCCGATTATGTTAGCATAACGGAGATTGCAAGCTCGTCCGACATAGACTTTATAGAGCTTAACATATCCTGCCCTAACGTAAAAGCGGGCGGTATGGCCTTCGGAACAGGCGCGGCCTCGGTCGGGAATCTTGTTGCCGAGGTGCGTAAGGTTTGCAAAAAACCTTTAATTGTAAAGCTGTCACCAAACGTCACTGATATTTGCGAGATTGCGCGGGCAGCCGAGGCCTCGGGCGCGGACGCGCTGTCGCTTATAAACACGATACTCGCTATGAAAATCGATATAAATACCCGTCGTCCCGTACTGAAAAACAACGTCGGCGGCTTGTCGGGGCGTGCCGTTTTTCCGATTGCCGTCAGGATGATATGGCAGGTAAAAAACTGCGTAAATCTGCCGGTTATAGGTATGGGCGGCGTATCAACAGGCGCCGACGCGGTTGAGATGATGCTTGCGGGCGCTGACGCGGTGGCTGTGGGCTCTGTAATGTTCTCCGACCCGTATACGCCTATTAAGGTTATTGACGGGATTCACGGCTATCTTGAAAAGCATGGGTTTAATAAAGCGTCCGACATCATAGGCGCAGTAAACGTCTATTGAGTTTTCGGGCGCAGGTTATAAAACAGCAAGGCCGTAATCAGACTTGCGATTTACGTATTGTATTTACGGGGGGATAAAGGCTTGACAAATGTATATCTGATTCGCCATGCCGAAGCCGAGGGCAATCTGTTCCGGCGCGTTCACGGCCATTACAACAGCGGTATTACCGAAAACGGTTACAGACAGATAGAGCGTCTGCGGGACAGGTTTTCGAGTATTGATATTGACGCCGTTTATTCAAGCGATCTTGCCCGCACTAAAGCCACGGCAAGGGCGGTCAGTGAGCCGAAAAACCTCGAAATAATCGCGATACCCGAGCTTCGCGAAATAAACCTCGGGAAGTGGGAAGACTTGACCTGGGGTGAGCTGCTTGTTTCCTACCCTGCCGAGTATGATTTATGGTCAAAACAGCCGGATAAATTCAATATAAGCGGCGGCGAGACACACTTTGACGTATATAGAAGAATGAAGAACGCGCTTGATACTGTTGTTAAAAAGCATTCCGGCAAAAATATCGCGCTTGTCAGCCACGGGGCGGCTATTCGCGCGCTGATATGCGGGATTATGCATAACGAAAGCTTATCCTGTTTAAACGAAATCGGCTGGTGCGACAATACCGCCGTTAGCCTTATTTCGGCCGATGATTCGTTAAACTACAAAATCGAATATATAAACGACAATTCGCATTTAAACGAGCTTTCAACCTTAAGCAAGCAGGTATGGTGGAGAAAAAGTGACGACCCGTCACTGTTTAACCTCCGATTTATCAAGGCAAGTCTGCCGGATGATCTCAATAAGCTTTTATGCTATTACAAAAAGACCTGGGACCATGTTTTCGGCGATGATTTAATCGATTTAAAATACGCAAAACGGCTTTTTACGAATGTGCTGAACAGGGACGGGCGATCGATTGTTTTCGCTTATCGCAACTCTGAGGAGCTCGGTGTTATAATTCTTGACCCGTGTTCGTCGCCCCTGCCGGAGGCGGGACATGTTTCGCTTATATTCCTTGAGGAAAAATACCGCGGGATGGGCTTCGGCGCGCAGCTTATCGGCCACGCCGTCAGCGTTTACAGGTCCATGAATAAAAAATACGTGTCCGTGCGTGTGTCAAAGGACAACGCCCATGCCCTGCATTTTTATGGTAAACTCGGCTTTAAGGAACACTCACGCGAGAAAAACGGCGGGTTTACACAGATATTGCTTACGAAAAGCATTTCATTGAATTAATCAACCGGGGATGTGAAGGTTTTGACTCAAAAGGTCGAAAATACGTTTGTTAAGGGTGCGATAATCCTCACGATAGCGAATATACTTGTTAAACTGATTGGCGCGCTGTTTCGCATTCCGCTTACAAATCTTGTGGGCACATATTCGATGGGATTATACAGCACGGCATACAGGTACTATACTGTCCTGCTAACGATTGCCACGGCGGGGCTTCCGATTGCTATATCAAAGATGATTTCCGAAAGCCGCGCGCTCGGAAGATACAGAGAAACCTCAAGAATACTTAAAATCGCGCTTATAACATGCGCTATGCTGGGGCTTTTCGGGACGCTTATAATGTTTTTCGGCGCAAAGCAGCTCGCTATGTCCGTAAACGACATAAACGCGGATTCAAGCCTTATAGCGCTTTCACCGGCCGTGTTATTTATCTCGGTCGCCGCGGCGCTTCGCGGTTATTTTCAGGGGCATGGCAACATGCTGCCCACCGCTATGTCACAGGTGCTTGAAGCGGCCTCGCGGCTGTTTATAGGCCTTTTAATAGCTTATTTAATGATACAATTCGGCGCGGCCGAAAAATACGTCGCGGCGGGAACGATTTGCGGAATAACGGCGGGAACAATTCTTTCCGCGCTTTTGCTTTCGTCCGTTTTTATATATTTTAAACGAAAACCCGCGCCGCGCGAGGAATCAGAGCCCGATAATTATAAAGAAAAAAGCGGCGGCAAGCTTTTCGAGGGGCTTTTAAAAATCGCGGTCCCGGTAACAATCGGCGCGCTTATTATGAATCTTACAAGCGCCATCGATATGTTCTTCATAACAAACAGACTCGCGGTTTTAGGCTACAGCTCGACCCAAACCACTTCGATGTTCGGTATATACGATAATCTTGTCGTGCCGCTTTTTAACCTGATTCCGTCGGTGCTGATATCGCTTAACGTCAGTGTTACCCCGGTAATCTCAGCAAGCTTTGCCGTGCGTGACTTTAAAACCCTTCACGGGACACTTGCTTCGGCGCTTCGGATAATTGTGGTGCTGACGCTGCCTGCCGCCG
>JAAYXM010000220.1 GCA_012515925.1 Clostridiales bacterium | reverse complement strand
ATACGAGATCTGACCGTCCCCGGGCTTGCTGCCCTCGCGATTCGGGAAGTTGCGCGTCGCGTGGCGAATCGAGAGAGCGCCGTTTGACGGCACATCACCGGCCCCGAAGCACGGGCCGCAGAATGCCGAGCGGATGCTCGCGCCCGCGGCCATGAGCGAGTTTAATACTCCCTTGCCGTTAAGAGCCATCATCATCGGCTGGCTTGCCGGGTAGACGGAAAGCCAGAACGCGTCGCTGCCAATCGGGGTATTGCCTATAATCTCGGCGGCTCGCAGGATATTCTGATACAACCCGCCGGAGCATCCGCCGATAAAGCCCTGATCTACGAATATTTCGCCGCCGCGCACCTTGGATAAAAGGGAAACGCCGGATATACCGAGCTGCGCTTTCGCGCTCTCGTCAACCGAGCGCAGTATATCCTCCGGGTTTTCCTTGAGCTCGCGTATCGTATATGTGTTTGACGGGTGAAACGGCATGGCTATCATTGGCTCGATTTTCGACAAATCCACATGCAATACAATATCGTAATACGCGGGAGATACCGGGGAAAGAGCCTTATAATCTTCCGCGCGTCCGTGCTTAACAAGAAAATCACGTACAACCTCGTCCGTCTCCCAAATAGATGAAAGACAGGAGGTTTCCGTAGTCATAACGTCGATTCCGTTTCTGAAATCGATGCCGAGGTTTTTTATGCCCGGGCCGAAAAACTCCATTATCCTGTTTTTAACGGTCCCGTCAGCGAAGGTTTTGCCTATTATCGCGAGCGCGACGTCCTGCGGGCCCACGCCGTTTCTCGGCGCGCCCGTAACATAAACGCCGACTATCTCCGGGTATTTCAGGTCGTAAGTGCGGGACAAAAGCTGTTTTACAAGCTCGGGGCCGCCCTCGCCGACAGAGATTGCGCCGAGTGCGCCGTATCTCGTGTGTGAATCCGAGGCGAGAATCATCTTCCCGCAGCCCGCATAGCGCTCGCGCATGTACTGGTGGATAACCGCCATGTGCGCGGGAACGAATTCGCCGCCGTACTTCTTTGCCGCGGAAAGACCGAACACATGGTCGTCCTCGTTTATTGTGCCGCCCACGGCACACAGGCTGTTATGGCAGTTCGTCAGAACATACGGAACGGGAAAGCTTTTAAGTCCCGACGCGCGCGCGGTCTGAATTATGCCCACATAGGTTATGTCATGAGAGGCCATCGCGTCGAATTTTATTTTCAAATACTCCATGCTTTCGGATTTGTTATGCGCCTTGAGTATTGAATAAGCGATAGTGTTTTTGTAAGCCTCCCGCGGCGCGGGAAGCTTTTTCCGCGCGGCTTCCTTTTCGTCGATTATGCCGCCGTCATAATAATACATGCCGTTTTTGTAAACCTTAATCATCTGCAACATCCTTTCCGATACCCGTATATTATAATTTAAAAAAACGTTAATTACAAGTCCGGGTAAGCGTATTGGCGGGTGCGGCATGTGCCGCACCCGCCAATATAATATACTTTATACGAGCATGTTGATAATATCCTGCTTTGATTTGACGCCTATGGCGGTAGCGATTCTCTTGCCGCATTTCATCACCACAAGCGTAGGAATAGACATAATACCGAATTTCCCCGCGAGCTCGGGCTCGGAATCGACATTTACCTTAAACACCTTGACATTCGCGAGATTCATATCCGCGATTTCATCGATTATGGGTGCAATCATGCGGCACGGGCCGCACCACTCCGCCCAGAAATCGATAAGCACCGTACTGCGGGAATTCATAACCTCCTGTTCGAGCATTTCCCCGGTTAAAGCTTGAGCTGACAATTTGTATGTACCTCCTTAATATTTGTCGCGCCTATTCTAAAGGAATACTGTCCGCCGGCAGCAGATCGGACGCGGTATAAACAATATAACCGTCGTTATCACCGCATAATATGATTTTCATATCCGGCGAAAACTCACAAAGCACCTGTCGGCATATTCCGCATGGCGAGGTCGGCTTGTTCGCGCTGCTCGCGACGGCGATTGCCGAGAATTCGCGCTCGCCGTCGGACACGGCTTTGGATATCGCGCTTCGCTCAGCGCAAATCGTCGCGCCGTAGGATTTGTTTTCGATATTGCAGCCGGTATATATTTTGCCGCTCTTTGAAATAAGCGCCGCGCCCACCTT
>JAAYXM010000024.1 GCA_012515925.1 Clostridiales bacterium | reverse complement strand
GAAAACCCGCGACGCCGGGCGGGGGAATAGAGCTGTGTTTCCTGCTGGGGAAGGAAGAATCCTTAAACCGTATAAAAACCGGGATAAAAAAGCTTGAAGAACAACAGTGCATATAGTGTAAATATAAAATACTTTACAGCAAGTTATCGGGATTTGATATAATGAGAATGCGCAAAAAACCCAATTTGGAGGAGCGGCTTAAACGCTGCGAACAACTTGTAATAAAAGAACCGGAGAGCTTGCGCGGCAAATGGAGCGAGCTTTCCGGCGGGCGTAGGATATGCCTTGAAATCGGCTGCGGAAAGGGCAGGTTCATTACCGAAACCGCGAAAGAAAGCCAGGAAACCTTTTTTATCGGTATCGAGAGAGAGCCCGGGGCAATTGTCATGGCGCTTGAGAAGGCTTATGCTGCCGGACTTTCGAATATCGGTTTTATTAACGCGGACGCGGCTTCTTTGGATTCTATATTCGATGAACGCGAGGTTGAGGGGATATATCTTAATTTCAGCGACCCGTGGCCAAAAAACAGGCACGCGAAACGCAGGCTTACCCACGAGGGTTTTTTGAAAAAATACAATAAAATCCTTTGTGAAAATGGTTGGATATTCTTAAAAACCGACAACGAGAGGCTCTTTGAGTATTCGTTAAATTCGTTTTCGGATTTCGGTTATCGCTTAAAAAACATAACGTTTAACCTGCATGAAACAGATACCCGCATCATAACAACCGAATACGAGGAGCGCTTTATAAGTCAGGGTATGAGGATATACCGCGTCGAGGCTCATAAAAAATAAAAAACATCCTTGCGGGTGTTTTTTTCTGCCGCGCTTAAGCCGATAAAAAGGATAAATCGAGGCCTCTGCCCGTAAAGAGGGCAGAGGCCTCGATGTTAAATTACCGGGAAACAGGGTAAGCGCCGTTTAAATAGGCTTTATATTTCAGTATTGCGTTCATAAAATCAATTTCGGCCAGTTTTATTTTGCGCTGTTCAGATTTAAGCGCGTTCTGAGCGTCCGTAAAATCGTTTTTGCTGACGACACCGACTTTATACTTAAGCTCGGTTAAATCAAAGTCCGCTTTTTTATTGTCATATTGGTTTTGAGCGATTTGAATCTGGGTTTTATAATAAAACACATCGTCGAACGCGCTGCGGAAATTCGTCTTAAACTCGGAGCGCGCTTTTTCGAGCGCAATCCGCTGTGCCCTAAATTCCGTGCTGAATCTGTCCCTTTTATACAGAAGATCGTATTTTGCCTTTTCGGTTTTTAGCGTATGGTTATTATCGTAAGCTATTTGAAACTCGGTCTCGTAATCTTCTTCGGCGAGAGTACCGCCGTTAATGTTTTGCGCCGGAGCAAGCGTGAATTCGGAAATCACAAGCGGCAGATCGGGGGCTCTGCCCATAAGCTGATTAAGCTGTTTAATCAATAGCTCTTTCTGGCGAATAAGAGTGTTTTTCGTATTCTCCAGGCTTTCGATATTAAGCTTCATCAAATCGATCTGACTTTTGGAGGTATAACCGATACCGAGCATGACATCAAGCACCGAAAGCTTGGATTTAAGAGACTCGACGGAGTCTTCAATCTCTTCAATCTGAAAATCCATTTGATAGGTGCCCGAAATCATAAGCTGCGCGTTATACACAAGAAGTTCCCGCACAGCGTCACGGCTGTGCCGCGTATACTCGAGGCTTTCCTTTAAATTTTCACGCGCGATATTCTGTTCCGCCGTATATGTGCTCTCCAGAAACCCGAGGGCCCGCTCCATACCTTGAATATTGATTTTAAGCTGTTCGATATCGGGGTTTGCGGCCTTGACATATTCTCCGATATTGTCATATGAAACAGTCAGCGTTTCATCATTGGCAGCGCCGGCCGCGAAAACGAACATAAGCGCGGTTAAAACACATAGGATTTTTTTCATTATGATACCCCCGTAAGCTCGTTAAGCTTTTTACTTTTTCGTGCTTCTTTCTTAAGCTTCCTTTTTTCCTTTCGGGAAGTTATCGACATGTATATCGCGGGGATAATGACAAGCGTAAGGAATGTGGAGCTTATCAGACCGCCGATAACGAGTACGGACATCGGAAGCTGCATCTCCGTGCCTTCGCCGGTGGCAAGGGCAAGCGGCAAAAGGCCCAGTATTGTCGTTAAGGAAGTCATGAGAATCGGGCGTAGCCTGCGCGGCCCCGCGAATATAATCGCTTCCTCGCAGCTTAAGCCCTCCTTGCGTTTCTGGTTAATATAATCTATCAGCACAATTGCGTTGTTAACAACGATACCCGTAAGCATAATCGCCCCGATTATAGACGAAACGTTGAGAGTCTGGCCGGATATGTAAAGCGCGGCAATAGAGCCGGTAAACGCGAGGGGAAGCGTGAACATTATTATGATCGGGTATAAAAGCGATTCAAACTGCGCCGCCATAACCATGTAAACAAGAAGTATCGCGAGCAGAAGCGCAAGCCCGAGGGAGCCGAACGATTCCATCATAGTCTCGTAATCGCCGCCGAGCGAAAAGCGATATCCGCTGGGCAGCGGTATTGCTTCAAGCTTTGCGCGGATTTCCTCGGTAGCGCTTCCGAGGTCGGTTCCGTATATCGAAGCCGTGACCGTAACATAGCGTTTCTGGTTTTCGCGGGATATGACAATATTGCCCGAAGCCATATCGGTTTTCACTATCGAGGATAAGGGTATGAACGCTCCCGTCGGTGTCTGTATGGACAATGAGTTAAGCTGCGAAATCGAGAAGTTTTCGCTCTCGGGCAGCGCAACCGTGACGTCGATAGCCTCTCCGTCGACCCTCAGCGTTGTCGCGACAGTTCCCGCCATGGCAATTCTTAAATACTGCGCG
>JAAYXM010000219.1 GCA_012515925.1 Clostridiales bacterium | reverse complement strand
GTCGGCGTTTCGAATCTGCCTTGACAGCTCGCTCGAATAATCCGTCGAATCGCCGACGAGCCCTGCCTTCTCGAGCAGGCTGCCTTTTCTCTTGCCCGAATCCGTCATAGCGCTGATATTGTCCTGAATGATATCGTACAGGCGGTTCACTATGCCTTCCTCGGAAAACCTTTCGGCGCGCTCCGCCGCCGTGAGCTTCCGGCTGTAGGTCAAATGGCTTTCGGACTGCTTGCAGAACAGCCCCATAACGCTTTCCACATCGTTCGCAATCGCGTTTTTAAGCTTTTGCTCGTTGATTGAGAGCTTTCCGCGGTCTAAATACGATTTTGAGGATATTCCGATGCTGTAAAGGGATATGCCTGTACCCTCGACGGACTCAAGCATCTTCATGCGCATCTCGTCGACTATTTTTCTGATAAGCGAATCATTTTGCAGAAGGCCGGTTTTGGCCTTTTCCTCCCACTTCTTTATCTCGTCCTCGCTTAACGCGTCCTTTTGCTCGTCGGTCAGAGGCGGATAATCCCTGTCGTATTTTTCGTACAGCTTGCTCATCAGCTTGTCCAAAACCGTGTTGTAGGCGTCAACAAAGCTCTTGATACTGTCGTATATCCCGTCAATGTCAAGCGCGAGATTTATTGTTATTTCCTCGTTCGGGTCCGCCTTTTCGAGGTTAAACGTAACGCCGCTTTCGGTAAAGCTGTTGCTTCTTCTGGTAAGCTCCTCGCCGTCTAAAATCACGACGGCGTCCTTGCCGTTTTCACCGAATCCGGCGGCGGTATGATCTATTTGCGCTGCGCCGCCCGCTCCGAAGAAATTTCCCCATGTGTTTTCGATTTTGATAGTCCTGCCCGCGCCGGTTTCCTTGGCTTCAATCTTAAACCTGTCGGTAATGCCGTCATAGCTGATGTTAACACCGGCGTCGGAGCTGTTTATCGTATTAAGCACGGAGCTTAACCTTGTATCGGATGTAAACGTGAATTCCCTGCCGTTAATCGAAAACCGGATTTTATCCTCGCCGTTATCGTTATAAAACGTAAGCGGGCTCATAAACCTGTCCGCAAGCTCGGAAAGCTTTGCAGAGGTGCTTATTCTGTTGCTCGATTGATTTGCAAAGCCCAAATCGGCAAGCGCGTTGTTCTCCGTTTCGTTAATCAACGTAACGTTATTTGCGCCCGCGGCGGTATCGACCCGAAGCTTTCCGGTCAAATCGTCATATTGCACGGACACCTTTGATATGCCGTTTATACCCGTGCCGAAGGCCCGGGTTATCAAAGCTTCAAAATCCGAGGCGAAAGCGTCGCCCGACTCCTGACTGTCAATTACATAGTCGGAACTAAACTCAATCTCCTTTGTTATACCGTCCACGGAAACCCTGAGCTTTTTGCCGGCTAAATTCAGCTCACCGCGGATATCGCCGGACGTCAGCGCCGCCGTAACCCTGCCGGCGCTGTATGACGACGCCGCGATCGCGAGGTCCTTAACGATTATCGTATGCGTTCCGGAAACCGTGCCCGGGGTGCCGTCCGCGGAGACCGCACCGCTCGCGAGCCCGTTTGACCCGGTGACGCTGACGACAAACTTTTTGTACTGAAGCTCCGAGCGCATATTGGAAGACGAGTTTAAAACATCCATGTAAGACTTGTTAAACTCGTCAAGTATGCCGTATATTTTCCTGTATTCGTCCCGGCGCCATTCAAGAAGCTGCTTTTGCTGGATACTCCTTTCAAGGGGTATCCTTTCAGCTTTCATCAGATCGCGGATAATAGCGTCCGTATCAAGTCCGGAAGCCATACCCGTAAGGCGAACCCGGTTAAATATACCGTTTGTCAACATAATACTGCTCCAATCCGCCGTGAAACCGCGGCTGAAATTTCTTAGGTCGCGGCAATATCCGCGTTATCTTAACTCGTCGATATAAATGCCGTTTAAAACCATTCGCTCTATAAAAGCGTTAAGCAGGCTTTCGGGCGGAATCTGGAGAATCACGTCCCGCGTATCCTTATCGATCAGAGTTACGATAATTGAGTTTGACGCCTCGTGAATTTCATGATGAAGCTCAACGTCAATCCCCGAAATAACCTTATTTATGTGCTCAATCGCGAGCAGCAAAGTTTTATCCGGCACCGACAAAAAAGCTTCTCCCGCCGGATTTCTTTTTATATCTGACTGCAGCTCCTTCAGGTACAATCCGGGAGGCTGTGTCTCCCGCGCCTTTTGCGGAGCCGGCACATCATGCTTTCTTCGCGGAGCGGACACGGAATGCAGAGCCGTATCCGCAACTCGCTCCGATGTTTTGACATTCATATGGCCCGACCTCCGTTTAATCTTTTCTCACCATAAATATCGGAACGATTCGGCAAAAAGATTATACCGCAGAAGGATTTTTTACAGCCAACGGCAAAAAAACAACCGGCAAGCCGAAAGCCTGCCGGTCAGTTGATATTAGATTTACAGAAGCTTAGCGCTGTCCGGTTCGAGATAGAGCGTCGCGTTATCGTGCGTGCGCAGTATCGTGGCCGGGCATTTCTCGCTAATTTCGGGGCTGTTTATCGTGTTGTAAACCGCCTGCGCCTTTGTGGCGGCGGGCACCATGCATAACACGTATTTCGGCTTCATAAGCGTCGGAACAGTCAGCGACAGGGCATGTGTCGGTACCTCGTCGATGCTCGCGAAGCAGCCGTCGTTTACCTGCTGGTTGCGGCAGACCAATTCAAGCTCCACTACCTTGACAAGCTTCTTGTCGTTGAAATCCGCGACCGGCGGGTCGTTGAACGCGATATGGCCGTTTTCGCCGATACCCATGCAGACCATGTCGGGGGGATTGTCGGAGAGCAGCTTTGAATAGCGCTCGCACTCGGCCTCCGGGTTGTCGGCGGAGGGATTTAAGTAGTTAACCGATTTAAACGGGACAAGCCCGAACAGCCTGTCGCGCAGGAAATTGCCGAAGCCCTGCGGCGCGTCTTTCGAGAGCCCGATATACTCGTCCATATGGAACGCGTTAATCTTTGTAAAATCAACGCTTTTATCGGCGGCAAGCGCCGCGAGAAACTCGTTCTGAGACGGCGCCGCGGCGAAAATAATATTTATCTCGGATTTTTCGGAAAGCAGAGCGTTTATGGCCGCCGCCGCGTCACGCGCCGCCGCTTTTCCCATCTCCTCCCGGTTTGAATAGATCTTCACGTTGAGTTTACCCGCTTTAAACTCCCTGGTTAATGACATTTTATTCAACTCCTTTAATATACGTAAATATATTGTAATTGTAAAACTCTGTATTGTCAACCCGATTAGTTGCCGCTTAAACAGTATTT
>JAAYXM010000218.1 GCA_012515925.1 Clostridiales bacterium | reverse complement strand
CCGCGACGCTCAGAACAATCTTGGCGTATTCCTGGCCGATAATATACTCGTCAAGCCGCGCCTTGATTTCCCTTGGCTTCAAAAGCTCGAAGCTGACCGCGTCGAACATGGAGGTGTTTTCCATCGAATATTGCTCGTCAATGATATTTTTGCACGCCTCGATACAGTCAACGCAGATATTCCCGTGCGCGCCGGAAATAATGCGTTTGACCTGCGCCTTGTTTCTTCCGCAGAAGGAGCAGATAACACTGTTTTCCTTAGCCAAAATATCACCTCCGAAATCTATCTCTTGCTTAAGATATTATCGATAAGCCCGTACTCCATTGCCTGCTGCGCGGACATAAAGAAATCACGGTCTGTATCCTTTTCTATTACCTCAAGCGGCTTTTCCGTAACCCTCGAGAGTATGACATTTATGCGTTCCCTGATTCTCAGAATCCGGTCAGCGTGTATTTTTATATCCGAGGCCTGCCCCTGCATACCGCTTAAGGGCTGGTGTATCATGACCTCGGCGTTCGGCAGGGCGAAGCGTTTTCCCGGAGTGCCGGCCGCGAGCAGGAACGCGCCCATGGACGCGGCAAGTCCGATACAGATAGTGGAGACATCGCATTTAATATACTGCATCGTGTCGTATATCGCCATGCCCGCGGTAATCGAACCGCCCGGCGAATTGATATAGAAATTGATATCCTTATCCTGGTCCTGCGCCTCAAGGTAAAGAAGCTGCGCGACCACAAGGCTTGCGGACACGTCGTTTACCTCTTCGGATAAAAACACAATCCTGTCGTTGAGCAGCCTTGAGAAAATATCATATGAACGCTCGCCGCGGTTTGTCTGTTCGACTACAATCGGTACCAAGCTCATAGATTAAACACTCCAATCACAATAAACTTAAATATCCCTGCCGTATACATACGCACAAATTATGCTCAAACTTTATATCGTTTATTCCGTCTGTAAAGTCTTATTCCTTTTCATTCTCCGCGGCTTTGGGTTTGGCGGTTTTTACCTTTACCTTTTTATCGGTAGTTTTTGCCGTTTTTTTAACCCGTGCCGGTTTTTCCTGCTTTTCGGCCTTATTTTCGCCCTTCTTCTCAGCTTTCTTTTCTGCCTTCTTTTGCAGATCCTCGGGCTTTATAATGTTTGCTTTCGTATTCTCGCGAAGGAATTTTAAAGCCTTCATGTTCTTCATGTCGCTTTTCATGCCTTCGTTGTTTATTAATTCCTTAATTTTCGAAACTTCCATGTTGTACTGCTCTGAAAGCTTTTTAAATTCCTCCTCCAGCTCCTCATCGCTTATTTCGATGCTTTCCGCCTTGCAGATTTCCTCAAGCGCAAGTTCGGCCTTAACGTGTTTTAACGCGGCTTCACGAAAGTTTTCCCTGAAGGTCGGAAGGTCGGTATTCATTATCTGAAGATACCGCTCGAGAGTAATTCCCTGACTTGCGAATCTGTCGGAATAGTCCGAAACGATTCTGTCAATCTGGTTTTCCACCATTACATCCGGGACTTCGACGGTCATGTTTTCGATAACCTTGTCAATAATCTCTTCTTCGAACATGCTGTCGGCTTCTTTACCCCGCTTGTCGAGAATTTCCGTCTCAATGCTTTTCTTTAATTCCTCAAGGGTTTCATATTCGGAAACGTCCTTGGCGAACTCGTCGTCAATCCCGGGCAGTTCCTTTTCTTTAATCTCGTTTATTTTTACCTTGAATTCGGCTTCCTTGCCGGCGAGGGATTTTTCATGGTATTCCTCGGGGAAAGTTACCTTAACCGAAACGTCGCTGCTCGTCTCGCAGCCGACAAGCTGCTCCTCAAACCCGGGTATAAACTGCCCCGCGCCGAGAACAAGATTGTAGCCCTCGCTTTTTCCGCCTTCAAAGGGTTTTCCGTCCACATACCCGTCAAAATCTATGACAACCGTGTCCCCATCCTTCGCGGGGCGCTCGACCGAGACAAGGCGCGAATTTCTTTCCGCGAGTCGGTTTAGCTCTTCGCTTATATCCTTGTCGGTTACTTTTACCTCAAGCTTGTCTGCGGTAAGGCCCTTGTACTCGCCGAGCGTAACCTCGGGCTTAACCGCAACGGCAGCCTTGAACGAAAAACCGTTGTCATCTATGTCTATAAGCTCGAGTTCAGGCTCGCTGACAGGGTCAATCCCGCTCTCGTCGATTGCCGATTTATAAGCGTCCGGAAAAGCGATGTTGACCGCGTCGTCATAGAAGAACCCTTTCCCGTACAATGTTTCTATCATCCTGCGCGGGGCCTTTCCTTTTCTGAATCCGGGTACGTTTACCTTGCCCGCGTTCTTTCTGTAAGACTGCTCCAGGGCTTTTTCGAATTCATCCTTTTCAACCTGAATCTCAAGCTGAACCTTGCTGTTTTCCAGTTTTTCGACAGATTTTAAATTCATTAAGTGTTTCCTCCCGAGTATATCTTATAAAATCCGGTTATTCTTATATCCGTGATTTCATTTTACCAAATATTCCGATGTTTTTCTATACAATTATTAAAGTTCATAAAAAATATACAACTGCTATATTCCAAATGTGTTTTTTATTGTACTTTAAGTGGTTTAAAACCGAGATAATCAGCCGAAACGAGTCTGTATTCCACCGATTTATATGTTCCCTGTACGGCCAGACCGTGACTTTTCGAATGAAGATGCCCGAAATAGCATGCCTTGACATTATATTGTGAAAGCATATCCGTAATCTCGACGCATTCATAACCCTTGTAGACCGGCGGATAATGAAGAAAGCAGTATATTAAGTCCGCGACGGAACTTTTAGCCGCGTCAAGGGAGCGTTTAAGGCGCATGACCTCACGATTGTATACCTTGAGGTTTTGCCCGCCGTCACAGTTTTCCAGAAACCAGCCCCGGGTACCGCATATCGCGGCGCCGTCATGTATGAACGCGTTATTATGAAGTATATCTATTGTATTTATATGATTTACGGCAAAGAATTGTTTGATTTTTTTAACCGTGTTCCACCAGTAGTCGTGGTTTCCCTTGATTATCAGTTTTTTACCCGGCAGACCGTCGATAAACTTAAAATCCGGCAGCGCTTCATCAAGGGAAATCCCCCATGAAATATCGCCCGCGAGTACGGTCAAATCATTTTCGCAAACGTCCTTAAATCCCAGAATAAGCTTTTCCGTATGGTTTTCCCAAACCTCTCCGAATATATCCATCGGCTTATTGCCGCCCAGAGACAGGTGCAAATCGCCGATGACATAAATCGCCATGGTCATCAACCCCTTAAATGGCGAATACTCACGTTATGCCCGATATTTTTTTGCTCATACTATAAGAGCAATGAGTTTTAAAGGGGGAAATTCTTATGTCGATATTTGAAAGAATAAACACATCGGCATGCGTTTCATGCTCTGTAAAAAGCTGCGTTCATCACGGCATCGCCAACGTCTGCACCGCCGAGCACATCGATATCGGCGGAAAAAACGCGAAAACCGGGCATGACACGTTATGCAGAACATACTGCAGAAAGGACAGCCCTTGCGCCGAATAAGGCTTTACTGCCTTAAAAAGCGCATAATCACGTCGGGCAAATCATCGCGGTTATAAGCGTCCTTAAATCTTTCGGGAATATTACCGAGACCGGCTAAAGGCTGAGGTATCGGCGAGTCGGTGGTTTTCGAGAGTATTTCAAGAAGCTCAATGCCCTTATATCCTACGTCTATACCCAACGCCGCGAGCACGCTTTCCGCGAACTTAAACGGGCTCGCGGTAGAGGCGATAACCACCGGTTTATTGTCGCCGGCAGCTTCCCGGTATTTTTTATATGCATTTACGCCGACCGCCGTATGCGTGTCGATTAAATAGCTGTACCCGTTATAAATATCCGAAATGGTCTTCATTGCCTCGGCATCCGTGCTGTAATCCGCGTAGAACAGCTCGGATATGCGCTCTTTTATCTGGTTTGAGACCGTATACGCGCCGTCGAATTTAAGCTTTGACATATATCTTGTAACATTTCTGTCGTCGTTTCCGGACAAATGAAATATAAGCCGTTCGAGATTACTCGAAACAAGAATATCCATCGCGGGAGAAATAGTATTGTAAAACTGCCTGTTGGCATCGTATCTTCCCGTATTGAAAAACTCCGTAAGTACATTGTTGCTGTTTGAAGCGCAGATAAGCTTAGATATCGGTACTCCCATTTCGCGCGCGTAGTACGCGGCGAGGATATTTCCGAAGTTACCCGTGGGAACGCACACATTAAAGCCTTCGCCCGCTTTTATAGTGCCGTTGTTAATCAGGTCGCAGTACGCCGATACATAGTATACAATCTGCGGTACCGCCCTGCCCCAGTTAATCGAGTTCGCGGACGAGAAGAAATACCCGTTCTCCCCAGCTGACTTACGCATGTTATCGTCGGAGAATATCTCCTTAATCGCGGTTTGCACATTGTCGAAATTTCCGTAAACCGAGGAAACGTAAACGTTGCCGCCGGCCTGTGTCGTCATCTGAAGCTCCTGAATTCTGCTAACGCCGTCCTTCGGGAAAAACACCGCGATTTTTGTGCCCTCTACATCGGCAAACCCTTCAAGCGCGGCTTTCCCGGTATCGCCCGAGGTTGCGACGAGTATGCATACCTTTCTGGTTTCTCCGAGCTTCTTTAAAGCCGATGTCAAAAGATACGGCAGAATCTGCAGCGCAAAATCCTTAAACGCGCAGGTCGGACCGTGCCAGAGCTCGAGAACGCCGATGGAGCTGTCAAGCATTCGCACGGGCGCCGTTCCGTTTGCCGTAAACTTATTTTCCGAATATGCTTTCCGTGAGTACTCCAGAAGCTCCTCGCCCGAATAATCGGTTAAGTATTT
>JAAYXM010000217.1 GCA_012515925.1 Clostridiales bacterium | reverse complement strand
TCGCAACCTCAAACAACATAAACGGGAGCATTTCTGTTAACTTTGACGACGTCACGGACAGGCTTAAGGATATTTACACAGTCAAGGCACAGGTTAAGAACAGCGGGGATGACACATGGAGCTACGATTCTTATATCTTGAATGTTTATGACGCGCAGGCATTAAAAATCTTTGTTGACGGTCAGAATCAAACCTCTGTTACAATGAGCAACAGAAATTATATCAAAGAGCTTTCGTCAGCCGATATTGTCGCGTTGAACAGGAATATATTTCTTAGAAACACACTTGGAATAAACTATAACGAATACGAATACGGTGCGATTTCCGACCAGATAGAATGGAAGTCAAACGACAACAGCATAGCAAGCATAAACTACGAGCGCGGCGGCGAATACAGAAATATCGAGGAGTATTCTCAAACCTCTTATATGCCGGACACCGTTTTTATTCTTGCCGGACGTAATGACGGGACAACCGTAATCAGCGCGACGCATAAATTCACGCAGCTGAAGCGTGAGCTGGGCGTTACCGTTGAGACATTATCGAACAGGCTGTATTTATTCCAGTTTATGCCCCGTGCTCAAACCACCGTTACCTACAAAAAATCCGACGGTCAGACGGTAACCGCCGTATCGGATGAGAATGGAGCACTGGCGATTTACGAGGAAAACGGCATACAGAGCGATGTGAATTTAAGAAGCGAAGTAAGCGGCCAGGTATATTTGGGAACGGTTTATAATTACAATTTAGTGTCCGGTGAGCGAAACGGAGCCAGGAATGAATTGTATCCGATTAATAACTTTGTACTCCGCAAAGCGGCAGTTGTGGATATGTACTTCAAACTGCCAAACGGCTCGGCATACAGCGGTAATATTACCGTAAACGGCGGCGTGTATAAGAACGGCAAATACTGCGAAACAGCGAGTATTTCCGAGGTTAGGACTCCGGACAACACCGGGTTTATCAGAATGGAATTCGATATAACGAAATTCTGGTCGGCGGAGGCTGGCGAAACATCGGCGGATGAGGTTGAAGCAGACGATAAACTGCAATACATTTTTGAGCTGACCTTCGGCGACAGCTACGAGCCTATGCTGATTAAAACGTCGGGGAATCTATCCGATGATGAGCTTGTTGAATTCGGGGAAAGCACAATAACACTCAGGCCGACAACAAATGAAACGAGAAACAAGCCGGTTTTATGCTCGCAGACGCTCAACCGTTTTAAAAGCAGCGGCAGAGTTGATGAATTATTATATGAAACCGGAAATATCGGGCTTACGGCTCAAACACCGATAGCGGATATCGACACAACGATTCTGTGGTGGGGCAAGCCGCTTACCGATACAAGAGGCTATGTGAAGCTTTACAACGAAAACGGTACGGAAATCAGCGGGCAAACCTATAGAACCCATAAATATCCATTCGGAACCATGCTTGTTACGGATAATAAGCTGCCGCTGAGCGACAGTAATATCTGGGTAGACAAAAAAGGAAAAGGCAAGGTTACAACAAAGCTTTACGATAATGCGGGCACAATGATTAAAAGCGTAAATATGCCGTACACCGTGCGGAATTTACTTAATGTGCGAAATGTTACGACGGAGCCCGAAGTCGCGGCAGGTTTCCAGGCGGATCTTAAAACCTTTATGAGCTCAACCTCTTTGACCGGAGATGACAGCGATGATTTTGTGGGCCCCGGTCTTGATTTTCTGGATAGCATCAGCTTCGGCACGGATAACTGCGCTCTTATGATTGCGGCAACAAAGGATCCGACTATATTTAACGGCATTATCCGTATATATGCCGGGGATGATTTGATGGGCGGCCCCACAGAGGACGGTTTTTCCCTGTCGGTCGCGAGCGACGAGGACTGCAATAACTACAATCAAATGAAAAGCAATGCCGGCCCCAAAACCCTTGAGGTAACCCAATTGCTGGCAGGTAAAAAAGGCGGCGAATTCAAATATCAGATCGGCGGGTATTTTGCCGTTCGTATTATGTATAATTCCGAAAAGGAAAAATGGGAGATAGCGCCTATCGGCGGCGGAATAAGGGCAGGTCTCGGAGCCTCATATAACTGGAAAAAGAACGCGGCGGTCGGGCCGGTTCCCGTAACGGCGGAGCTTGAAGTGGGTGCCGCCGTGCGGGTGGACTTTGACACGCATATGCTCTATGAGCCGTTGATGGTAGATGAAGAGTACTATGAATGGACGGATGAAAGCAAAAAATATGTCAACGATTATTTAACCAATCTTCGTATTTATGCTTATTTGTACGCTTTTGGCGGAATCGGGTTTGATTTTTCGATTGTTGCCCTGAAAATCGGTGTTTTTGGACAGGTGGAGTTTGAAAGCAACAATAAATTCTTAAACCGTCCGTATTTAGCCGACGCGTCAAAACGCAAGCTGGAAGGGCAAAGCATAGAACTGAGAGGTCAAACGGGAATTAAGTTTTTGGCGAAGTTCCTGTTTATAGAATATCAGAAAACACTCGCCTCTATCGGTTTCAGTAGAACATGGACATATAATAACTGGGATGCCATTGAAGACTACTGGGAGGCAACGACGGGAGATATGGTAATACCGCTGAATTTCGATTTGGCGGCGCAGATGTACGCGGATTCCATCGGGGCCGATATGATGGAAATAAACTCCGCGCCTAAAATAGAAGGAAGAAGCTATTTACGCGAATATGACAGGGTATGGAATTCGGAACCGTCCGGGAAAAAGTCCGCTATTGACGGTTTGGAGCTGCTTTCCATAGGCTTGGAGAATAAAGCGCTGTCAACGCTTCAATCAAACGCGTATCCTTACTCAAACCCGTTGGTTTCGGATGACGGCGAAATGT
>JAAYXM010000216.1 GCA_012515925.1 Clostridiales bacterium | reverse complement strand
TTAAAAGCCCTGGATAAAAACCGTGTGGACGGGATTCTGTTCGCGTTTCACGGCGCGATGGTCGCCGAAAGCCATGAAGACGCCGAGGGCGATATGCTTGAGGTTTTAAGAAAAACCGTCGGCGATGAGGTACCTATCTGTATTACGTTTGATTACCACGCGAATATTACCGAAAAAATAGTTGATAACTCCACGTTGATTTTCCCCTATGACAATTATCCGCATACAGATATATACGACAGGGGAGTAGAAGCCGCGGAAAACATGCTGAAGATATTAAACGGCTCAATAAAACCCGTAAAGCGCTGGAAAAAGCTGAAGCTCCTGTTTCCGTTAACGGTGACCCGGGCAGAACCGTATAAGTCTTTTCTGGATAAAGCGTTCGAATATGAAAAACGCCCCGATGTCGTAAGCGTTTCCGTCGTATCCGGATTTGTTTACGCTGACATTTACGAGTCGGGCGCGTGTGTGCTCGCTCAGACGAACGGCGACGAGGATTTGGCCGATAGTATTGTAAACGATATGTCAAATATGATTTGGAATAACAGGCAAAAGCTTTATAAAAAAATACACGGTATCAAAGAAGCCGTTGAAATCGCGATGAACTCCAAAGGCCCTGTTGTGCTGGCGGACGTTTCGGATAATCCCGGCGGCGGGTTCGGCGGCGATTCAACAATGCTTATTCAGGAACTGATAGACAGGGGCGCGAAGAACTGCGTCGTCGGAGTCCTTTGTGACCCGCAGACCGTGCGGCAGGCGTGCGGCGCGGGCGTCGGAAGCACAATCAGGGTTTCTTTGGGCGGGAAATCCACCGACAAGGCGGGACCTCCGATTATCGCGGACGCCCATGTTAAACTAATAAGCGACGGCAACTTTATCAGCAAGGGCATATTCTATACGGGTCTTCCGACAACAATCGGCATATCCGCGGTTCTGGTTATCGGCGGCGTTACGATACTTGTATCAAGCTTGCGCCAGCAGCCGTTCGCGCCGGACGTATTCAGGGCGCACGGCATAGAGCCGACCGAGGCTCAGATAATCGTCGTAAAATCAGCGGCTCATTTCAGAGCCGGGTTTACGTCCATCGCCGAGAAGATTATTGACGTCGACGCCCCGAATATCTGCCCGCAGGATATAACAAAGTTAGCGGTTAAAAAAACTCAGCGCCCAATTTACCCGATAGACAATATTTAATCTATAAAAGCTTGAGCCGCACATTAAGTGCGGCTTTTTGCTAATATGTATCGGGAATAACAAATGCTTGTTATTCAAGGAATAATATGGTATTATTTTTATAAAATATGATATGAATTATATAGTATTAAGGGCATACGGAAACAGGGATAAACTGATAGACAGGGGAGAGGGCTATGAAAATTTCTGATGAGGCAGGGCGGTATTTTAAGCTTTTGGGCGAGTGGGCCCGCGCGCTTTCCAAGAAAAAGTATTTTCCGCATTTTGCAATCGGCATATTTTTCGCGGCGGCCGTCGTAATACTGGCGATTTTTCAAGGCGGCTTCGGCAAAGCGCCGGAAACGCCTGTCACACCCTCCGCCACGCTGGATATTAAACCGCTGTCAATAGACGGGAATTACTGTATCCCGACGGACGCGGCTTTTCTCATATCACTTTCCGAGCCTGTTGACGAAAATCAAATCGGTACATGGCTTAAGGTATCGCCGCAGTTTGATTATAACATCGAAAAAACAAATAACCCTTTGGAATACAAACTAAAGCCGAAGACGGCTCTAACGCAGAATACAGTATACTCGTTTTGCTTCGACCCCGTTCAAACGGCAAACAACATGCCCGAGCGCGCGGCATCGAGCTTTGCGTTCCAGACGCAGAACAAATTCGCGGTTTCAGGCTCGCACCCGGGTGACAAAACTACCGGTGTGCCCGTCAATTCCGCAATCGAGTTAAAACTCACATCGGACGTAAATATCGACGAGCTGACACAAAACGTGACGTTCGAACCGCAAATAAGCGGCGGGAAATGGGACAAAACCGATGTCAATACATATACCTTTATTCCGGATAAGCCTTTTTCGGCCGGTACGACTTATAAAGTCACAATAAACGGGGCATTACAGAACAGCACGGGTGATAGCGCGCTCGGCGAGGATTATACGGTTTTATTCGAAACCCGATTGGATGAGCCTATTAACAACAGATTCTATATTGAAAACAATAACAATGCTTTTATGTACGGTGAAACACCTGTCTTTAAGGCAAGCTTCAACGACGCGACTAAATCGTCAGGTATAAAGATATATAGCTTTAAGAGTATTGAGGATTATGCAAAAGCACTTGACAGTATGCTGAATTCCGAAACATGGGGTATATATACGAAGTCGAAAATTGACACCTCAATGCTGAAAAAAGTGTTTGACAGCATTGTTGAGGTCTATGACAGCGAAAGCTGGTACAATCTTGTCGTTGTTCCCGAGATTTTGCCGAAAGGCTTTTATGCCGCGGAGTTTTCAACAAACGGATATACCGATATTACTCTGTTCCAGGTTACGGATTTAAGCGCGTATGCGATGAGAGATCAGGGCAGTTTTCTTTTCTGGGTTAACGATTTGAGAAATCAAGTTACCGTTGCCGGAGCGGAAATATCGGAAGTCGGCGGCAGGGAATTGGGAGCCGCGAGCGCTGACGGCATATTAGCGGTAAAAAACAATTTACAGGAAAACAGATATTCATTATTCCAAGTGAAAAGCGGCGAGGAAAAGCTTCT
>JAAYXM010000281.1 GCA_012515925.1 Clostridiales bacterium | reverse complement strand
CGGGCGGAAAGGGGAAAATGAATAATATTTTGTTATTATCGGACAATTTAAATTATTAACTTGTATATTTTTTTTAAACAATGATTGTCAAAAGGGCAAATTGTATATAGTACAATGATATGGTCTAAAAAAAGAAGAAGCTGAACCCTAACTGTGGTAAAATGGTAAGTGTTAATAAACCATTCACAGAAAGGGATAGCTTCTATGAAAAGTATAGCACAAAAATCAGAGAAAAAACAGAGGGCAGAAGAGAAAAAACTTGCAAAGAAAAAAGAGCGGATAGTTTGGTACGCAGGCAAACATGGAAAGAGCTCGGCATCGAGAAAATATCAGGAACCGTTGAGCAACATAAAGCGGTGGAGTAAGCAATACGACGGGACATGGCAATCGCTGTTGTGCAAATCACGCCGCCCCCACAGCCACCCAAACCAGCATACGCTAACAGAAGAAACAGACATCACAGAGGTTTGGACGCAACACGGCTGCAAGGGAATGGATTACGTATACTGCGTTTTAGTTAAAGATTATGGATATACGCGGACAATTTGGGGACTGTTTCACGCACTGAGGCGCTTAGGGCTGATACACAAGACTAAAGGGAAAGGTCGCCGTAACTACCGGCAATGCACTCCTTGCGAGATACCGGGGGAAAAGATACAGATAGACGTGAAAGAGGTTCCGTATTACTGCATACGAGGAAAACATCGAATAGACGGAAAGAAAATGTACCAGTGGACGGCGATAGATGAATGCACGCGATGGCGTTTCGTGTATGGGTTTGAGGAACATACACCGGAAAATTCGGTCAAGTTTTTAAAAATGCTGTTGAAAGTGTTTCCGTTTGAGATATTAACCATCCAGACAGATAATGGCACAGAGTTTACTTACAAATTCGTCAGCGATGAAAAGTTGTGTCCGTTTGAGGAAGAATTGAAACGATTAGGAATTAACCACAGGCTTATCAAACCGAGGACGCCGTGGCATAACGGCAAGGTAGAGCGGAGCCACCGCATGGATCAGCGATACTTTTACGAATACGAGCATTTTCGCGACATGGTAGATTTCAACGGGAAATTAAAAGAACATCTAGAATGGACAAACAGCAAGCCTATGCGGATATTTAAAGGGAAAAGCCCTGATGACAAGCTGTTTGAATATATTTGGGTCATATGATTGTCCGGCGGCGCGCGGGATTCGGCTTTTCTCCGTTCCGCTACGCTCCACTCCTAAAAGCCGAATCCCCGATAGTGCTTACCCTACCACATACTTCTTTAATTAAAAATGGACCATATGTTTGACAACTGCAGACTAAAAGCATCCACGAGTCAGGTAAGTTGTAAAATAAATTGCCCAAAAAAATAAAAAAACGACCCATTGAGGTCAAAACCAGTTATACTTAAGTTGTGATACCAAAAGTGACTGGAGGAGACCGCAATGGATCAAAAACAGTATAACACAACAAAGAGGAAATGGAAACACCTTTCGGAAGCGGAGCGATACAAAATTGAAGCGCTGTATAGGCATGGATTAACACCAGCCGAGATAGGGAATACGCTGGGACGCGACAGGCGGACAATAGAGCGTGAGCTGCGTCGCGGGATGGTAGAACAAAGGCGCATGAATCCCAGTAGCAGCAAAAGCGTGTCAGAGCCTCTATACATTACTGAAATTGTGTATGCCGCGGATGCAGGACAATGCAGATATAAAGAAAAAGCTGCAAACAAAGGCAGGGGATATAAGATTGGACACGATCACAGGCTGGCTGGCTACATTGAGAAAAAGATCATAGAAGAAAAATATTCACCGGATGCAGTGATAGGTGAAATCAAAGAAAAGGGATTGAAATTTGATACAAGTATATGCACGAAAACAGTGTATAACATGATAGACAAAGGATTCTTCTTAAACCTGACAAATAAAGACCTTCCGCTGAAGAAAAACGGCAAAAAGCGCAAATACAAACAAGTGCGCAAGATCGCGCTGAATAATACGAAGGGCCGAAGCATTGAGGAAAGGCCGCCTGATATAGAAAACCGGGAAGAATACGGCCACTGGGAAATGGATTGCGTAGTCGGAAGCGGCAAGGCGTGCTTATTAGTTATGACCGAACGAAAGAGCCGGCAAGAACTGATTTACAAAATGCCGGCAAAAACTCAGGAATGCGTTATTGAAGTGATAGACAGGCTAGAAAGACGATATAAATCCAAGTTTCAAAAGATATTCAAGAGCTTCACTATGGATAACGGAAGTGAATTTTTGGATATGGAGAACTTAGAACGCTCCTGCCTTAAGGCAGGAATAAAGCGAACCACCTGCTACTATGCTCATCCGTACAGCAGTTGGGAACGCGGGAGCAACGAGAATCAAAACAAGCTAATACGCCGATTTGTCCCAAAGGGGTTGAATATCGGAAAGCTGACAAGCAAAGATATCAAACGCATTGAAAACTGGATGAACAACTATCCGCGCAGGATATTGGGCTATAAATCGCCAAATCAAATCGCAGCTTAATATAACTGGTAATATATGGTGGGCAATTAAACTTGCAATTTTCG
>JAAYXM010000215.1 GCA_012515925.1 Clostridiales bacterium | reverse complement strand
TCCGTAACATCCGCGACCGCCGGATTTGTGCTTTCATAGGTAACATGCGCGTCAATCGCCGGCATGCTTTTTCCGTTTTCATCAAGGCAATCAAGCTCGATTGCCGCATATTGCCCCGCGGCTAACGTATCGCCCCCGAAAACGCTCGCGTTTACCTGTGTAAGCGTCGCGTCTCCGCCGGGTGTAAACGTCATATCAATCGGTAGCAGATACAGCCCGGCACCCGGCATGTCCGGCTCGCGCGTTTCCATATAAAACACCAGTATATACTCTCCGCTTGTGCCCTCCGTGTTCTCGGGCAGCGTGTAAAGCGGAAATGTTGTGGTCGGTATGTGATTAGCAAAAGCATAGGTGTTTACTTTTCCTATACAGTTTTCGGGTATGATATTGCCCGGGATATCCGCCTCGGTCTCCGCGGTCAGCGGGAACATATAGATGCCGACATAGCGACCCGCGGAATACGCGTAATACTTGAAGCTTAGATTATAGCCGCCAGCGGGTATGTCTTTTACCTTATAGGCAATCCAGCCGTTGCCGCTTTCGTTGTCATAGAAGCCAAGCTCCTGATACGGGGCTCTAATCCTTAACCTGCCTCCTATTCCATTAAAGCTTTCAACATACGCCCAATTGCGTGCACCGTAATCCGTTAATGTTGTGACGTCAATATCGCTTCCCGCATATCCCTGAATTAAATTCAGCGTCACCGGTTCACGGTCGACCGCCGCGGCGATTATTCCGCCCGGCAGCAAAGCGCTGATAAGTGTAATTGCCAGAAATGCCGAGACAACTCTGCTTTTAAAACTGGTTTTTTTCATGGACTCTCCTCCTTGACAGTGTAGTATTGTAAGGTTTTTAAAATCTTCTGCTTAATTTTAATTATCTAAACATACTTACCTCCTTCCTGTCCTAAAAATGCTATAATAAATAATTCCGTACATATGCAATACGCGCAATATCCCATATTTGTTCAATAACACTATCCTGATTCTATAATAAACAATGACAGTATAATTGTAAATCTTTTAGTATTGCACTATTTTGCTTTTTATTTTTCCGTGGTTTTTAACTTGTTCTGAAAAGCTTGCATAAATCATTTTCGTTATATATAATGAAACATAATGGCGAGCCGGCGATATGAGGGGAGGTAAGCTGTATTGGTTAACGATTTCAGTTTTAAAAAGGTTAAGCATCATTATATAGATAAAAACAATTATTATATTATTGACTACTTTAAAACGGGGATTGATACTGCCAGGGGTCTGGATGATATGCATGACCACGATTTTATTCAGATATGGTATGTGCTCAACGGGGAATGCATACTCAACTTCAACGGCAATGATTTTACGTTGTCAAAGGGCGACTTAATCATTATCCCCACGTTTGTCAAGCATTTACTTGACACGCGGTATTCCGAGGGCATTAAGCTTTTTACCTGCTGGTTTTCCGAGGATTTTATCAACAACTCCGTTGACGGCAAAACCAAATGCGAGCTGTTTAACCTGGCATATCTTCAGCCCGTATTGATGAATGCCAATTTGATTAAACCCTTCCTGCATTTTGAAAACAGGAATGCCTCTCAAATCGAATCAATTTTAAACGAATTACATAATCTGTATCTGAAAAGCGATAAGTTCGTTTCAATGTCTGTTCGCGTGAATATAATTAAGCTTCTAAATGCCATAGCTCTTAAGTACGAGGAGCTCGTTACCAGCGAGCATACCGAACTGTTTACCAAATACAGGACGTCGCTTCAAAACGCGATAGATTATATAAACGGGCACTTTACCGAAAGGCTTTATTTAAGCGGGATTTGCAGGATTGCGTTAATGTCGCCGAGTCCGTTTTCGTATATATTTAAACAGATAACCGGAAATACGTTTACCGAGTACGTCCAGTATCTGCGCGTTATGCGCGCGTGCGAATTACTGAAAAACACAGACCGTAAGCTTCTGGATATAGCCCTGGAATGCGGCTTCAGCAATGAAACCTATTTTCAAAGAGTGTTCAGAAAGCTGACAAGGATGTCTCCCGGTCAATACAGAAGAATACAAAACTGCCGCACCTGATTCCCGGTGCGGCAGCTGCTTTATTCGGCGATATATGATTTTTAATGCTTAATACCAATATCGTTCCCCGCATCTCCCGTCTGCCAGTGACTGGTGTCTAGTGACTGGTGTCTAAATGCAATAGGCGTTTGGCGTTTTTATACGCTATTGCTTCGAATTTTTCTTCCGGGAGCTTTCCCGTCTCTTTAAGGCTTATTAAATAATCCGTCATGCCGTAGCCCGGATCATTGGCAAAGCAGATATCCGTCCCGAACATAATCCTGTCCGAAAACTCGTTAAGAAAGCTTACGGAATACTCCTTGTCGCGATACATCGCGATGGACCCGCTCCCCGCGGATAAATCCACCCAAAGATTCGGATACTTTCTTAAAAGCCGCGGCACGCTGCCCGGAGCATCAATCGGGTAATTCGGATAGCCGAACCTGTCTTCTTTGTTTCGCAGGCTGCCGAGCTCCGCCCAGAACGCCGGGCCGTGCCCGATAAAGACTAAATCCGGGAAAGAATCAAGGCACTTTTCAAGCTGCGGCAGGCCCGCGTCGTCGTAGATACCGTAGGATCCCTCTTTCCCGCCGGACAGGTCAAACAGCAGCGGAAACCCGACGCGCTCACAATGTCTGAACAGGTTTTGCATTTTAGGGTCTCTAAACTCCATTTTGGGCAGTACCTCACCCAAGCCCTTGCAGCCCTGTTCTTTAAAATACTCCAAAAGCATCCCGATAGGCGCGTCGCTCGAGTTTGTCAAAACCCGCGGGTCCACGTTGCAGAACGGGATAAACCTTCCTCCCGAATTATCGCATATCTCAATGATTTCCCCGACAGACTGCGGCAGATAGACCTCGCTGCTGACAAGCGGCAGTATAACCGCGCCGTCAATCCCGAGCTTGTCATGAGTCTCGATTAATTCCTTCTCGTTCGGGAAAGCCAACTTATACTCGTTCTTTTCGGGATAAAACTCAATGGGATACGGATATTTGTACAGATGGGCGTGAATATCAAAAAACATTGTTTAGCCTCCGGTTTGTTTTTTTATCCAGAATATCATAGCATTTAATCCGATAAAAAACATGTACTATTTCACTTTTTTCTTTTTCTTCACTCTTCTCTCTTCTCCCGCACTTACCCCCGGCGGGCATACGACGTTAAATAAACCGCTTTACTATGTGAATAATGAAGCATTTACCCGCCCCCCTCGCGGGGCGGGTAAACAACATCAAATAAATCGCTTTACTATGCTAACGTGATATGGTATAATTATTTCAACCATTAGCAGAAATTAAAATCAGGAGGAATTTTAAATGCGTAAATTTCTTGCACTGACTCTTGCGGCACTTATGATGCTCGCGCTTATGACGGGCTGCAACCAGGCGCAGCAGGCTCCGGAGAACGGCGACCAGGCCGCGGCCGACGAATCCCTTACAAGAATAAAAACCAACGGAAAATTTATATTGGGCTTTGACGAGGGCTTTCCGCCGATGGGCTTTGTTGACGAGTCGGGAAAGCATGTCGGATTTGACCTCGACGTTGCCGGGGAAGTTGCCAAACGCCTCGGCGTAGAGCTTGTTCTCCAGCCGATAGTTTGGGGCTCCAACATCTCGGAGCTTGACAGCTATAATGTCGATTGTCTTTGGAACGGCATGACGATAACCGATGAGCGCAAGGAGAAAATACTGTTTTCCGACCCTTATCTCGAAAACGAGCAGGTTCTTGTTGTTATGAACGACAGCGGGTTCAATACTCTTGATGATTTAAAGGGCAAAAAGCTCGGAATCCAGGCGGGCTCCTCGGCGGAAATCGCGCTTGACAGCAAGCCGGAGTTTAAAGCCGCGCTCGGAGATGTAGTTTCGTTCAAGGACAATCTTGAGGCTTTTATGGACCTTGAAGCCGGCGGCATTGACGTGGTTCTGGTTGATTCAATCGTCGCGGGTTATAATATATCCGTAAGCGGTAAGCCGTATCGTATGCTTGAAGAACCCCTTGCAAACGAGCTTTTCGGAATAGGTTTCCGTAAGAGCGATGTCGCGCTGTGTGACGCCGTAAACGAAACACTTAAGGAAATGGCGTCGGACGGTACGCTCGCCCGGATTTCCACAGAGTGGTTCTCAAAGGATATAACGATTATCGGAAAGTAGGAAATCTCCGTGTTTGAAACTTTGCCGGAATTATTCAATAATATTTCGGTTTTTACAGCCAAATGGTGGGGTATGCTTGCCGGACCCTTCGGGTCCGGTATTGCTACTTCATTGAAGGTATTCGGGCTCACGCTGCTGTTCGCGCTGCCGCTGGGTCTTATCGTCGCGCTCGGAGAGATGGCAAAATTCCGGTTAATAAGCGCCCCTGTTAAATTCTTTGTCATGGTAATGCGCGGGACGCCGCTGATGTTGCAGCTTTTGTTCGTTTACTTCGCCCCGTTTTACATATTCGGTATAAGGGGCGCGTATTCAAGGTTTGTCGCGGTAATAATCGCGTTTACGTTAAACTACGCGGCGTACTTTGCCGAAATATATCGCGGCGGGATACAATCCATGCCGCGCGGGCAGTATGAAGCCGGGGCAGTGCTCGGGTTTACGCAGGTTCAGGTATTTTTGAAGATAATACTGCCCCAGGTTATTAAGCGCGTGCTTCCCCCGTTTTCAAACGAGGTTATAACGCTTGTTAAGGACACCGCGCTTGTTCAGATACTGGGAGTTTCAGACCCTTTACGCGCCGCGCAGAACGCGGCATCGTTCACTTTTTCGGTCGTGCCGTTTATGTTCTCGGCGGTCGTGTATTTCATACTCTGCTTTATTATCGAGAGGCTGTTCAATCTGGGCGAGAAACGCCTTTCATATTACCGGTAAGGAGTGACGATATGGAGCTTCTGCGTGTTGAACATCTTAAAAAAAGCTTCGGAGCCGAGCTTGTATTGTCCGATATCTCCCTCGCCGTGAACAAAAGCGAGGTAATAAGCATTATCGGACCGTCCGGCTCCGGCAAGTCCACGCTGCTTCGCTGTATAACGCTGCTCGAAAAGGCAGACGGCGGCGCGGTTTCGATTGACGGTGATTACCTGTTTCATGAGCAGGCGGGACGCGTGGTATACGCTAAAAAATCCGAGCTCCGCCGGCTGCGCCTGCGGACGGGTCTTGTATTCCAGAATTTTAACCTGTTCCCGCACTTCTCCGTGCTTCGCAATCTCACCGAGGCGCAAATACACGTTTTAGGAGTTTCGCCGGACGCCGCCCGCGAAACCGCGATGGAGCTTCTTTCGAAAATGGGGCTTACGGATAAGGCAAACGCCTACCCGTATTCGCTTTCGGGCGGCCAGTGCCAGCGTGTCGCAATCGCGCGGGCTTTGGCTTTACGCCCCGAGATACTGTTTTTCGACGAGCCCACCTCCGCGCTCGACCCGGAGCTCACATTCGAGGTGCTCAGGGTTATCCGACAGCTCGCGGAGGAACACATGACAATGGTCATAGTCACGCATGAAATGGCGTTCGCGCGGGACGTGTCCGACCGCGTAATATTCATGGACGAAGGTGTAATAATCGAGCAGGGCAAGCCCGAGGACGTGCTGATAAACTCTAAAAACGAGCGCGTCAGAGCGTTTCTCGGAAACTTCAAATCCTGATAAATTTAAAACAGCTTTAAGGGGCTGCAGCAAAACAAAAATTTGCTGCGGCCCCTCATTGTTTTTTTATTTTTTTCTCAGTTTCCTTGCGATTTCGCTTTCGAGATATTCTTTTTAACCGGTTTTATCAGCAGTGTTAGTATTATCGCGGCAAGTGACGCCGCCGACGCTATGACAAAGGCGGGGAACGTGCTTAAAAATCCTCCGTACGCAAAACCGATGCACGCTATCAGCACGAAAATCAAATATCCCGGAACAATGTTTACGCAAAGCGAAAGCACCGAGGTCAGCGCGAGCAGCAGGACAATTGTTCTCCTGCGCCCCAGCTTGTCGGATATATAGCCCCAGAACAAACTCCCGAACGAGTTAAACAGCGTGACCGCGAACACGCCCATCGTCGCGATTTCCGCAAGACCTCGCGCCACCGCAATCGGCTTCGCGAAGGCTATCATCATAAGCCCGGCCATGCAGGCGAGCATCATCGAAGCTATAATCAAATAAAGCTGCGGCGTCTTAAGCGCCTGTGACGGCATCATATCGACGGACGCCGATGCGCCGGGTTTTATCAGATTCAGCCGATATAAATGCTCATGAAACATTTCGCGCTGCCCCATGTGCGGTTGATACCCGTAAGCGTTTCGGTTTCAAGCTCCTCAATCTTCCGTGTTTCGCCGTCTAAAAACCGGGCGATTTCCGACGCCGCGTAATCAATCCGCGCAATAACCCCACCGTAGCGCACGTTTAGTTCCTCAAACCCCTGCGCTTTATATGTATCAAACCATTGCCGGCGGTGAATCTCCAGAAACCGCGCGTATTCCTTTTTTAAAGCAGGCAGAATAACCTCTGAAACCTTGCGCAGATACTCCGTATCCCGTTTTAGATATCCTGCGCGCAGGTTTTTTCTCAATCCGCATTTTTCAAGAATTATCTTGAACAATGTCAGATAATACTCGTAATTCGGGACACCTGGGTACTTCTCTATCGTTTTTATCGCGTTTTCCCAAGCTCTCTCCGCTTTGTCGTAGTCCACATCATACGCGATTAAATCATACAGCGGGTCGCAGTAGAAAAACGCCTTGCCGAGGCGCACCGCGCTTATCTCGCCCAAAAAGAAGTCGGATATCGCCTCGGTTAAATCCCGCTTCATGCCGGTTAACGCGTATATGGTATCATATATATGCCCGTCGGTGACGTCTAAGCCCAAATAGCAGTATTCGGAGAACACGGGCAGACCGGAAAGCGCCAGAAAATGGTTTGTCTCGCAGCCGTCGTCGCACCAGACCGTCGCGATCACGGTCCTGACATTGTTTTCGATACACTGCTTAAGCGCGGGCTTTGAAGTCACCATCGCATGGCTGAGGTTTGGCATAAACCCGTTCCATGTCTGAACACCGCCGGCGAATGAAACCTCCTTCCCGAAAGCCCTGTGCTTTTGGAGATTTACTTTGTAATACTCCTCATCCGTTCTGAAGTAATTCCAGAATACCAGATTGACGTCCGGCATTTCACGTATCACTTCCTCGGGCACAACGGTATCCAAATCGTAATCTATCCTGTTTTTATCCAGCGTAAAAAACATATCGCTCCAAATCATCGGTTTCAATTCATATTTTTCGCAAATCCCGTAAACTCTTTTCAAATGACTGCTGAATATCCGATAGCGGTCATGATATCCGTTTTTTTCGAGATATTTGCCAAGCCCCATATCGTGAGCCTCATCCATGCCGAGGTGTATGCGGTTAGTGCGAAACGTATTTCTCATGATTTTAATCATAGCTTCAATCAGCTCATAGGTTTTCGGCTCTCCCACCATTAGCACGCCCGGCGTGTCACGAACATCCGCCACGGCTTTCCAGCGCAGATACTGCGCCATGTGTCCGAGCGTCTGTATGCAGGGTATAACCTCTATACCAAGCTCATCCGCGTAATCATCTATTTCGCGAAGCTCGGCCTTGGTATACCTTCCGCGCTGATACCCGAAAAACGGGTAACCCTCAAGCTCATACACATCTTCCATATACAGCATTAACATATTCATGCCGAGCGCCGCCATATAGTTTAGATATTTCTTAACCGCCGAAACCCGCATTACGCCGCCGCGCGACATATCGAGCAGAACGCCGCAGGTTTCGAAAGCCGGCTTTTGCCTGATATCGAAATCTGTATTTCCGGCGCGAATCTCCTTTGCCAATAAAAAATACCCGCGCGCGAGCGCCGCCTTGGAGTTATGGCCGATGACAGCGCCATATCCGTCAAAGCAGACTCGCACACCGGGATAATATTCCAGTTTAATTTCTTTATCAAACTTAAACCCTAACAGTTCGAAAATCGTTTTCTCTATATTCATCGCTAAATAACATCCCTAATAATTATTGAAAAATATTTGTTTCCGGACACCGGTCACCGGCGAACAGAGAAGCGGGGGGCGGAGCGCCCCCCGTCTTTTTACTGGTTCAGCTCGCCGTAAACCCTGTCGTAGAGGCTTATAATCTCATCAACGCCGAAAGCATGCAATTCGTTTACAAATTTGTCCCAATTGGACATAGGCTCGGTACCCAGCAAAAACTTGCTGAGCATTTCGTTAGTATAGGTGCCAAGTGCGTCGTTTATCTCGGTTTTCTTCTTGTTGTCCTTGTCGTTAAACCCGAGCCAGTTTGCCGGACTATAATCCTTTTCGGTATACTCGAGAGCCAGCTTAACGGATACCACCTGTTCGTCCGACGCCATCGCAAACGCCGAATCCGGGTCGGCCCTTAAAAACGTGCCGTAAGAGAAAAACCCGTACTTATTCTGTACATCCTCTTCCGCGTCGCGGATGTATCTTTTTTTGCCGTCGACAACTTCATAGGTCTCGCCGGCTTTGCCCCAGCTCGTAAGCTCCATCGCCTCGTCGGAATACAGCCAGTCTATAAACTTTATCGCGTTTCTTATTCTTTCCTCTTTGCCCGTATTGCAAATCATAAACCCGTTGTTGTCAACATTGTATTTGCACACAAGGTTTTGTCCGGTTTCGGTATTAGCCCGAGGCGGAATCATCGCGGCCAATGTGTATCCGGGGTTTTGCTCCCTGCTGGGATTATTGAAATAATCAATTCTGACGACAAAGTCCGGGAGCATAAAACCGCGGTCGTTCGTCATTAATTCCTCCCAGCTTTTTGTGTTGATAGTTAAGTAATCCGGGGGCATAAGCCTCTCGCTATGCATTTTTCTGAAATACTCGACGATATCGCGCATTACCGGCTCGGTACATCCGTAGCTCCACTTCTTGTTCTCAAAATCATAATACAGGCTATACAAGAAATTCGGCTTCCATTGGGTGCCGATTACATTTAAATTGCGCAGTCCCTCACGCATGCACAGCGGGTAGCTGTCGGGATATAGCTCTTTAAGCTTCTTTGCGACCTCGTAAACCTCGTCCATGGTCTCGGGGACCTTGAGGTTGTGCTTTTCGAATATATCCTTGCGATACAGCCATGCGCGTATACCCTGACGGCCGTCCGTACCGTAGTTTTGCGGGAAATATGTCTTGCCGTCCGGGGATTTGCGCCACATCAGCCTGCGCTCCCGTTCCTCCTCGGGCAGCGAGTTCCAGAACTTTGTATAATTCGGCATGATATCAAGGTAGTCGTCAATCGCTATTAGCGCGCCCTGGCTCGAGAAATCATCCGCCGCGGGCTTCCAGTCAACCGTGACAAGGTCAGTCATGTTGTCACGGGACGCCATCATTATAGACAGCTTTGTGGAATACTCGGTATTCGGCACCGCGGCAATGTCGAAATCGGCTCCGGTAGCCTCCCTGATATACCTCCACACCGCCCAGTTCTCGTCAAAGGGCCAGCTCGGGTGCGACTGCAGCATAATCGAAATTACCGTAGGCTCGGTAAAAAGTTTTCCCTCACCCGACACGCCGCTCTCTGTACCGCCGTCGGGAGCCGACGGCTTGCATGACGCGATACTCAGTACCATAGCAAAAGCAAGAATAAGAATTACCCCTCTGAGTTTAAGTCTTTTCATGTTATCATTTCCTTTATGTTTTTAATATTAAGGCGAGGAGAAGAAAGAAGCTTATGAATTATCTTTTATAGTCAGTATCCTGTGAACCAAAACTGCCATTTCCGCTCGCGTCGCGCGTCCCTTCGGATTAATTCTATTACCGTTACCCTTTATCAATCCGTTTTTGATTAACAGCGAAACGGCGGATTTCGCGTAATCCGAGATTTCACCCGCGTCCACGAATTCATTCAGCACATCCTCCGGCGCGTCTTCAAGAGTAACCCCCAGCTTTTCGAGAGCTCTCGCGACAATTACCATCATATCCTCGCGGGTTATCTCGCCCGTCGGATTAAACTTATTGTCTCCGATACCCGTGATGATACCGCTGGCTTTAGCGGCTTTGAGAGCGTTTTCGTAATACGCGCCGCCCGGCACGTCGGAAAAGCCTTCACCCTCGCCGGTCAGGTTGAACGCGCGAGTGAGAAGCAAGACGAAGTCCGCGCGCGTGATGTTCTCGCCCGGGGCGTACCTGTCGCCACGGCCCATGATAATATTCTTATCGGCTAACTCATAAATCGCATTACGTGCCCAGTCATATTCCACCAAATCGGTAAACCTTTCCCCGATATCCGGAGTCACGGGCGGTATCTCGATTCCGCCCGGGCTGTCGCCGCCGCTTCCGCTTTCACCTCCCGGAGTTCCGCCGTCGCCGGATTCACCGCTGTTTTGTCCCCCTCCGGCGTCGTTGCCGTCTGTTCCTCCGGGGCCTTGCGGTTTCGGAACCAAGGTAGAGGGAAATACCTTTACCTTGATATACTGTGTCCTTGAAAGCGCGCCGTCGGTCGCCTCTATCGCGACAACATGCTCGCCAACTTGGTTTTTCTCCGGTCGCCATATGAATGTTCGGCTTTCCGGGTCAAAGCCTGACCCGCGCGGCGGGTTCTTCGCCTTGTACGTCAGCGGCTTGCCGACGGGACTTTCCGCTTCTACCGTAAACCTTATCTCAGACCCCGCGTCAACGGTTTTATCGCCTGTTTCCCTGAACACCGGCGTCGTGTCATATACCGCGGGCAGCGGAATACGGAAGTCTTGACCGGGCTTTATGTTGTAGATATACCCTCCGTTGATATCGGTCCCGTCGTA